>CANREX010000037.1 GCA_947629735.1 uncultured Clostridia bacterium | reverse complement strand
CTATCGTAGCCGCCTCACCCGCTTCGCCCTGCGGTCCTGTTGCGCCGACTTCGCCCTGCGGTCCGGTTGCACCGACTTCGCCTTGCGGTCCGGTTGCACCCACTTCACCCTGCGGTCCGGTTGCACCCACTTCACCCTGCGGTCCGGTTGCACCGACTTCACCCTGCGAACCTGTCGCGCCGCGGGGAATGGTGAAATTGAATACTGCCGCTTGCGCCGTGCCGACGTTTTCAACCGCCGCAGCCGTTTCGGGGTCGCCCGTGGTGACAGTGCCGACGGCTATCGTAGCCGCCTCACCCGCTTCACCCTGAGGTCCTGTCGCACCTACTTCACCTTGCGGTCCGGTTGCACCGACTTCACCCTGCGGTCCGGTTGCACCTGTTGCACCCGTTGCGCCGGTTGCACCCGCAGGACCTTCCGGACCTGTATATCGCGTAATTTATGGGAAATTTTTCAAGGAGATTGCTCAAATACGTCGGGTTGCGGCGGAAATTTATAAAATATATGCAACTCCCGCGCGCCGTCCGACTGCCTTTCGCCAACCTCTATGCGCTCCACGAACAGCAGCAGTAATTCGCGGTTGAGCCCTACATCTTGCCCCGCGCATTTGTCGGATAAAGGCGGCGCGGCGGGCTTTTTTGTCTGCGATTTGTCCTTTGCGTTGCTTAAAATGCGCTCCAACCTGCTCTTTTCCTCGCGGTAGGCGGTCATCAAACTCTCGTATTCGTCCTCATGCAGGTCGTTCAGTATCCGCGCTTCGAACGCCGAGCGCATCAGCTTTTCCAATTCGGCAAGCCGCTTGCGCAGATATCCCGACTGCCCGACCACGGTTGTGCTCGCTTTTTCGAGGGCGGCGAGCTTCTTCTCCCTTTCGCTCAGAATTTCTTTACTGCGAGGGAAGGTGGAAATCTCCTTTTGCATGACTTCAACGAGCGCCTCCTCACCTATCCCGTGCGACGAACAGTACTTTTTGCCGACGTCCTTATACGTCCTGCAAACGTAGCGGCAGCCGCCCGAGCGCGAGGTCTGAACGCGCATTTTTTTGCCGCAGTCGGGGCAGACGAGCAGCCCCGAAAACAGGTGCACGTTACTGTTTTTGTCCGATTTCGACCTGACAGAGCCGTTTATCCGCTGCACTTCTTTCCATTCTTTTATGTCGATTATCGGGCTGTGCGCGCCGCGTTTTATCACCCATTCGCTCGGCGGCAGGGCTACGACTTTGTGGTTTTTGTAGGACACGCGCGACGTCTTGTGCTGCACCGTAGTGCCGACGTAGACGGGGTTCGTCAAGATGTCCCTCACCGTCTTTGCCGACCAGAACGGGCTGCATTTGCGCGCCGATTTGCCGCCGCCGAGCTTTTCAAAGTGCGTTGCGGGGTTTTCCGTTCCCTCGTCCGTCAGGGTACGGGCGATTTGCTTTAATGTAAAGCCGCGCAGCCTCATTGAATAAATGCGCCTGACGACGTCCGCCGCGCTTTCGTCTATCTGCGCGGTGCGTTTTTCGTCATTCCCCGCCTTGTAGCCGTATGGATAACTCCAATTCGTGAACCTGCCCGCGCGTCTGTTGGCGTCCAGAACTGCGCGAATCTTCCTGCTCGTATTGGCGGCGTGCCACTCGTTAAAGACGTTCATTATGGGCATCATATCCATTGAGCCGTTGTTTTGCGCGGCGGTATCGACGTTGTCGCTTAACGCAATAAAACGTATGCCGTACGCGGGGAAAATGTAGTCAACATACTGCCCGACCTGAATGTAGTTGCGCCCGAAACGCGAGAGGTCTTTGACGATGATTGTGTCGATTTTGCCCGTTTTGGCGTCGTCGAGCAGGCGGGAAACTGCGGGGCGGGAAAAATCAGTGCCCGACCAGCCGTCGTCTACGTACTCCTGCACTATCACGCCGCCGTTTTCGCGGACGTAACCCCGCAGTATTTTGCGCTGATTTTCTATTGACGCCGACTCGCCTGCCCTTTCGTCGTCGCGCGAAAGGCGCATGTACAGACCGATTTTGCCGAGCATTTCAGTCGCCGCCTTCCGCGCCGTTTCGTATATTTTCCGTGTTTGCGCTTTGAAGCTGACATCTAACGGGCTTGTGTGAATCGTTCGGCAAGCAAGAATTTTGAGCGGAATAAAGCCTGAATACCGTGAAATTTTCGCCTTTTACGCTGTAATTGAATACAACTGCCCCGCCGCTTGCGCCGCTATTTAAGTGATTTTCGGACATGTGCGCCTCCCGAATTTTGTCACTTTTTATTGTATGTGGCGCGCAATTTTTGTGCGAATTATTTTATGTAGCGCAAAATTTTTGAAGTTTTTTGGACAGTTGACAGGCGGGTTGAGGGCACGAGCGTTTGGCGCGGGCAAACTACGTTTTCGCGCGCGGTGGGCGGGTTTGGCGCGCGGTTGGTAGGTTGGGCACGAGCGTTTGGCGGGCGATAGGCAGGCGATAAATTTAAACATGCGAAAGGCGGCAAGGGAAACCCTTGCCGCCTTAAAAGCGTTTAATTTGTCTCTTTAAGCCGTAAGATTGCGGTTAAATTCCATTCAGGACTCCGACGAGGGCTGCTCCTCTTCCGGCGGTTCTTCGGGGGCTTCTCCCCAAACTGCATACAGCGTCAACCCTTCGGGCACGGTGAGCAAATCGATCATCTCGTACTCGACCTTATCAGAGCCCTTGACGGTTGTCCAACCTATTATCACATAACCCTCTCTTGTTGGCATAACGAAGCCGTTAGCCGCGTAGCGATTGGTAATAAGCGAGGTATTTATCGATTCAAGATAGCCCTCGTCGGTATATGTGACGCCTTTGAATACCGCAGCGAATTGGGAATTCCACCTGTCGCTCCACGATTCGGGCAATTCCTCATAGTCCATGAAGAACGTGACGTTAGATACGGCGAACGCATAGCTGCCGACATATTTTACCGTTTTAGGCAGATATACAGCGCCGAGAGACGTGGCTACAAATGAGCAATCACCTATCGATTCGAGGCTTGCGGGGAAATTTATTGAATTCAGGTTTATACAGTTAAAAAAGCAATAATACCCGATTTCTTTTACATTAGCCCCTAAATTGACTTTTTCAAGCTTCAAGTTGGCATAGAATGCATAATCGCCTATCGAAACAACCGAATCGGGTATTGTAATCTCTGTAAAGAGATTGAAATACTCCGATCCGTTAGCCGTATACGACCAACCGGCAAACGCATAATCGCCAATAACTTCAAGACCTTCGCTGAGATTTACCTTCTCGAAACCGTTATACGCAAACGCGAAATCATCTATTCTCTTTACGGAAGAAGGAATTGTTATTTCCTTGGTGTTGAGTATATAGCTGAACGCGCCGTAGCCTATACTTTTGATTCTGTCGTTAAGCACGATTTTAGAAACCATTCCGCAACCGAAGAACGCGTTATCTTCAATTACGTCGACCTGCGAGTTCGACAAGTCTATCGCCTGCAAACTGTCGCACTGTCTGAACGCAGATGTGCCGATATAATTGATATTATCCAACGTGCCGATGTTTGACAGATTGATACATTGGAAGAATGTAAAAGATTCTATCCTCGTTATACGACGGTTGAGAGGGAATGTGGTGAGATTGCGGCAATTATAGAACGCCGCCGTGCCGAGATATTTTATGTTCTGCGCGCCTTCCAGCCTTTGCAATGTTTCGTCCGATCTGAAAGCGTAGTCGGAGACGCCCACCGTCTCGTCTTGAAGAGTAACTTGGGCTTTCGGATTTTCTTCATCGAAGCCTACCACCCAATTTCCCGCGTAGATCATACCGTAATTATCGAAGTTTTCGCTGAGCAAAGTGCCATAATACGCATAAGCACCAATATGCTCCACCGTCTCGGGAACAAGCTGATAAGGATCGGTGTTGTTGTCGAGCATCTCACAATCTCTGAACGCGGAATTGCCTATCGATTTAAGTTTACTGTCTTCAAGCAATACGCTGCGCAGATTTGTACATTCACGGAAACAGTTGTTGCCCAAAACTTCGAGCTTGCTTTCAAATTCGGTGGTAATCTTCCACAGTCTGTCGCAACCGCGGAAAGCATTTACGCCGATATAGCGCAGCGAGGCGGGAAACTCTATGGTCGTTAAATTATGGAAACCGTAACTTTCCCCATCCAGTTCTCCCGTTAAAAACACTGAGTCCGCTATCCCCACTATTCCCTTATGGAAGAGCGGGTCGTTTGCCGCGAGCGTTGTCTTCGCCATAAGCCGCTCGTCAGAATTATCGAGCAACACGAGCCAATTCCCGACGTAAACGCAATTATCTGTTGTCTGGCAATACTTCGTGCCATTGAAACTGAGCATACCTACACTTTTTATAGTGTTCGGCAACTGCACATTGTAAATATTTTCGCAGTCTTCGAACATGCTCTGGGGAATCGCCTCCAAGCCGTCGGGTAAAACCACCTCTGTGAGCAATGGACACGTGCTGAACGCGCCCTCTCCGATAGTGAGGTTGTCATACGCGGGCTCGAATTCGATCTCGGTAAGCGCACTGTTGTTATAGAACGAGTATTCGCCCAAGTTTGTGATTCCGCTGCCGAACTTGACGTCGGTAAGCGAGGAAAGACGGGAGAAAGCGTATTCCCCTATCGTCTCCACATTGTCGGGTATGGTCAGCGTTTTAACGGCAAAGCATGAATAGTACGCCGAAGCGCCTATATCCGTCACGTTTTCGGAGATTTTCACCTCCGGAAGCGCGCTGCAATAAGCGAACGTGTAGTCCGGAACAGATGTTAAATGCTCGGGCAAATTCGCTTCCGTAAGTGATATGCAGCCCTGAAAAAGACCTATTCCGATAGATTCAACTGTTTCGGGTATGTCGGCGGAAACAAGGTTTACACAGTTAAGGAACGTGCGGTCGCCGATAGTTTCGACATTTGCTCCTATCTTGACGGTTGTGACATCCTCGTTGTTTCTGAACGCGCCCGCAGATACCTGCGTTACGGGTTTATTGCGGTAGAAGTCCTCCATCACAACGTCGCCCTTTATTGAGCGGGCGGATGAAAGCGTCCATTCCGCACCCCCGGCATAAGGCATATATACAAACCCCGTATCGGGCAATTTCTGGTAGCCGAATGCCTCCGACCACTCCGACTGAATAGTCCTGTCCTTGCCTATCGCGCGGACGCGGATGATGTAATCGCCGACATCGAGCGAAGCCAATCTTATATAAGTGTTGCGGGTGTTTCTTTCCTGCACCGTGCCGTCGGGCATCTGTATTTCAATGTCGTATGTACGGGCGTCGTCTACATCCGACCACGAAAGACTGTCCTCTTCGTCGAGCAAAAAGTTCGTGGGAATCGCAAGACGTTTTTGTCCGCAAGCCGCAAAGAGCGTAGACATGCACAGGATCAAAATTGCCGCTAAAATTGCCGTTATCTTTTTCATTCCTGTCCTGCCTTGTTTTTCTTATAGTCTCTTATTATTTCGTGCAGCCACTTGAACTTGAACTTGCGTACGGCTATATCGAGCAGGAAGAGAACTATCGCGATTATTATAAATACAAATCTCGGATCATAAGTCCTCTTGATTTCCGTTTCGAAGTCCTCGAATACCGACCAAGGGTTATCCTCATCAAGTACCGAGCCGCCGCCGCGCGTGGCCACGCTTGCCATGATAAATGCGTTATCGCCCGTCGTATTCTGAGTATCTTCCCATGTGGTGTACTCCGCCGAATACGAGAACGCCTTATATACTTCCGCAGTTGAAAGAACGTTACCTGCGGAATCGCACTTTCTTATCTCTATGCGGTACAGTCCGCCCCGCTTTATGACGAAGTTGCAGCGCGAGAAACTATTTTCCGCGGTGAGGCAATTCGTGACATATACGTCGGGGTCAGTATCGGAATACGCGTTGAGCGAAATCTCTTCCGTCGAGCCGTCATCCATCGAGTAAATCGTGCCTTCTATCCTCTCTCCGTCGTTGAGCGTAGTGGAAATACCAAGCTGGTTGATATAATTTTCCTCGCGCAGATTCAATATAATGTCGGTGGCTCTTATGCTTTCCGTAGGCATAAGGCTGCCCACAACGTTGATAAGGAACTGCTTACCGTTTGCGTCGGATAGGAAGTCGGACGACCACCTGCCGTAGACGTCGCACATGAAGCTGCCGACCATGCCTTTGCCGAATTTCCATCGGCTGAATATCGGCACGTCGTACTTGCCTGTCATCAATGTCTCTGCGCTTGCACGGGCGCGGACGCCGTAGAATCCGCCGAGCGTGGTCTGCAATTTCCAAAGAGTAGAATCCTCTAATTGCTCTTCGTCCTCGTCGACGAAATCTTCATGGACAAGTCCGCTCGCCACATTGGAAAGCGGGTCTGTGATGACAGGGTGGAATTCTTCATCGGAACTTTCGCGAATTTCGTCCGCGGTGAGGTCGTCCTGCATGAGCAGACCTATCTCGTTGAGATTTTTGGGAATATAGAGATTACCGCCGCCGACTGCCGCAAGCGTTTCCATCTTTTTGCTCGAACTATCGCTTATGAGCACTATCGAAATGGTTATTCCCTCTTCCTTGCGCAACTTTTCCGCGACGGGAAGATATGCGGAGTCGTTTTCCGTGGGCTCGCCGTCGGAAATAATTATGATATGGCGTTTATCTACTTGTTTGAGGTTTTTAAGCGCGTCGCCCGCACGTTGGATAGCGTTTGAAAAGTTCGTGCTTCCCTCAATTTGCAAGCCCCAAATAGCTTCCTTGATTTGCGCTTCCTGTGTTCTGCGGGTAGGTTCCAAAATTACGCCGAACACTGTGGAAAGCGATATCAACCCTACATAATCGCGGTCGGAAAGCACGTCGAGGCACTGTGTTGCGCCCTCTTTTGCCGCATCCAATTTACTGCCCGACATAGACCCAGAGACATCCACCAATATCTCCACGCCTATGGGCGGAGTATATTTTATCGCCTCGACAGGCAACATCTGCTGATAAATAGTGTTTTTAAGGTCAAGACGGTTATATGAGTGCGCGTCGCCGTTGCTGTCGCTGCCACCCGTAGTAAACAAGCCTCCGCCGTAGTTGTAAACGTATTCGAAAAGGCACTGATCCAAGCCCTGCGGCAAATCCGAGTTGGCGATATTGTTGAGTACTACCTGGTCGTACTTGCGCAAATCGTTTACCGTCTTGGGAACTTTATCGGGCTGTTCGTTGAGGTTTACAATTTCAGTCTCATACTCTATCGGACTTTCGGTAAGTATAGTCGAGAACTGTTCAGACTGTCCGCTTTCCTGTTCGAGTATGAGCACCTTTGAGAATACTTCCACGTCAAAGAAGGAACGGAACAAATTGTTTTCCGTGAGCCCGTCCGCATCCGCCTCTGAATCATTTGAGGAAATGAGGTCTGCCGTGACCATTATCTCATGCACGCCGCGCTCGGAGAACGTCTTGTTTATCGAAATGCTCTGGCTGCCTCCGATCAAGGACACAACCTGCGTATCCGAAAGCTCGCCGTTGTCGTAAACCTTTAAATTCACCTCTCTTCCCGAGACAAAGCTTGTCAGCTCCACTTGTATGGGGCAATCTTCGTTGAGTCCGATGTGGTAATTGGGGAAGGTTATCCCCGTAACGCGCAAACCGTCGGAATCGAGCTCGTCGGTGAGGTTGAGGGTATCTATCTTTATTCCGCTCGCGGCGATGGAACGGGCTACCGAAATGGCGTTTTCGTCCGTCTGCTTGCCGTCGGAAATGAGCACTATCTTGGCGGTTTCGGGATATTGGAAAAGTGTGGACGCATATGTGAGCGCCGCGGCAATATCGGTAGCCGTCGTGTCAGGGGCTGCCGCCGAGTAGTATTTGTTCATTATCGATTTTGTATCGGTCGTCATCGGAACGGCGTAGCACTGGTCGAAGCCGAACGTGACTATGCCGACCTTAAAGCCGTCGAAGCCGCTCTCTTCCACCACCCTTTCTATGAACAGATCGCGCCTGTCCGCGCTCAATTCCTGCGTGTACGATACGTCTGCGAGAATTATTATCTCGTTTTTGTCGTTCTCTATCTTGTAATTGAAGGTCATTCCCGAAAGCACAAGAATGGCGAGCACCATTATTATGCCGTGTAATACCATAGAGATTATGCGGTTACGCGTGCGCCTGAACCTCTTTGAAAGCAAGAGGTAAGGCAATACTGTGAGCACCGCCGCGGGAATAAGGAGCAACAAAAGCCAAGGATACTCAAAATGTATGGAAAATCCGCTCATTTTTCTACCTCCTTTCCCTTGATTGCAGCCACCACTCCAAGAACAGCAACGCTACGAGAGCCGCGGCGAAATAGACGAGCAAATCGTCCACATGCCGCAATGCTATTCCGTCCGCGTACGGGTCTGCAATAGCATCCAATTCCCTGAAAATATTGCTCGTTACGGCGGGCGTGCGCACAAACACATACTGCGTCGGCGCTTTCTTCCCGAAATATGTGGTTACATCAAACGTATAAGTACCGGGCTTATCGAGCGTCAAAGTCGTGGGAAACGTTTCAATGATATTTTCGTCAAAGTCCGAAGTATCCGAATAAATTACCTGCTTGCCTCGACCGTTTACCTCTATCTTCTCGTTTACGTCAAACGTATTCCCCACAACCGTGGCGGGGAGAAAATAATCGAAGATATTATACATGAGCATCATCCACTCGGGAAGCATGGTAATATTGGAATTGTGCACGCTGAACGGCATGATCAGCGTCTTTTTATCGCCCGTGTCGCGTGCAAGCAGCATGGGGAAGCCGTTGGCCGACATGAGCACCTGATAATCTTTGGAATAGGTAATTATTTCGTGATAGCTCGTAACCTGAATCTGATCCGCAGAAACATTTTTCATGAGCGGATGTGAAGTCGATTCCGCACGCAGCGTAACGCCCGGTCTGGTTAAGGCTACCGTCCTTGAACTCATGACGACGTCTGTGCCGCCCGGTATCGACCCAATGGGGTCAAGCAACAAGACTACACCGTCGGTGGGCAGATATGCGGGCATCAAATGCTCGAATATATACACGTCGAAGCCCACCAAAGAAGGCTCGGCGAAGGTCTGCAATTCGGTTATCTGAATATCCCAACGGTCGGAAAAGGCGTTGTCAAGAACGGAAAGCGCGCCTGTTACAAACGGGTTTGCGCCGGGATATTCGCTGCTGTTATAAACGCCGCTGGCGTATTGCACCTTTAAGACTTCCTTCAACCCCCCGTAAACGTAAAACGTATCATCCAAGGGCAAGTTGTCGCTTTCCTGAATATACACTTCGATAGAATTATATGTATAGAAGCGTTCTTCCACGCCGAGGTCATAATAGAAGATATCGTCCGTGCCTTCGCCGCCGCCGTAGCTGAAAATTATCGTCTTCGTCGTGTTGTCTTCGCAGAAAATCGAGCGGTGAAATTGCAAAGTCTTGCCGCCCGTCTCCGCGTCCACAGCGTTTGCGCCGTTGACGGTTACGTTGAGTTCCACTTCCCTGTCCACGCCGTAAGTCGCCATCTGCACGGTGAGCTGATAGTAGCCGTCTTCGAGCTGCGTCTGCGCGTCGAGAATAGCCGCATTCCACTCGCCCTCGCTATTTACGGACTTGATCGTGATGCCCTGCGGGGGATATTTGATTGTCTTATCGGTATACAGTTCAATCCTCGCGTTGGAGTTTTCCCTCAATATGTCCTCGCAGAGCTCCATTGCACCGTCGAGGTCGCAATCGCCGAAAGCGCAGGAATACTCGTCGTTCATGAGCCCGTCCAATACGGAATAGAGCTCGCTCTTTTCCTCGTCAGAGACGCGCTCCCTTAAATATGCGGGGTCGTCGTCGGCGATAATTACAGAAACGCGCCCACCCTGCGAGAAAACGCGTGCGCTCTCCCCCCTGACGCTGCTTACCGCGCGGTTAAAGCGGGTCTCGCCAGACGACTCGGTATACATGCTCGTGGAGGAATCGATTATGGCGATGTAATCATCCATGTTGCCCGCTTGCTCGAAAACTACCGAAGGTTGCGTCAAAATGAACGTCATCGCTATCAGAATGAGCAGCTGACAAAGGAAAAGAAGTATATTGCGGATAGTGCTTGTGGGAACTCTCCGTTTCTTGTACTTCATACTCAATTTCCAGATATAAGTACTGTTGATGTGCTTAACCAGATAATTGGGTCTTATGACATATATTATGATTAACGCGACGATAGAAAGCAGACCGAGGAGTCCCAGCGGTATAAGTAACTGCATCATTCCATTACACCTGCCTTCAACAAATCGCCGAAAAGCACACGCTCGATGGGTTTGCCCGTGTCAACGCTTATAAACCCTACGCCCCTCTTGTTGCAGTAGGTGCGTATGTCGTCTATAAAGTCGCTGAGCGCCTGGGTATACGCTTCGATCATGGCTTTATTGATTCGTAACTTCATATTTTTGGTATCGGAAATATCGACCGCCTCTGAATCCAGAAGGTTGACGCGGCCGTCGTATGCGGGGTCTATTTCGTCGGTAGTCAAAAGCTGGACGAGCAGAACCTGTCTCTTCTTGTAGAGAAGATAGTCCACCGCCCTCTTCCAATCGGAATCGGTGAAGAAATCGGAAATAATGACGGTCAAACCGTTGTTTTCACCCGTATCGGGGCAACTTTTGACGCATTTTTCGATATCCACTTCGCCGTCAAAGGTAATCTCGCTCAAATCGCTCATGGCGCGGAAGAACCCATTCTTGCCGATAATCGTGCCGTAGGGGTTTTCCGATTTTTCGCCGCGCATGAAATTTATCGACAGCTTATCCATGTTCTGGACGGCAAGAAAGCCGAGCGCAGCCGTAGCCGCGACCGCGTACGCCGCCTTGTGGGGGTCTTCGCTGCCGAGTGAAGCCGAGCAATCGAGGAAAATCTGAACCTGCATCTGTCTTTCGTCGGTGTAGAGCCTTAAAAAGTACTTTTCAAACCGACTGAACAGATTCCAATCTATTCTTCTGATGTCGTCGCCGAGCTGATACTCCCTGAAATCGGCAAACTCCACCGTCTGACCGTAGGTTTTTACGAGGTGTTTACCGCCGAAATATCCCGCTAAGCTCGATTTTAAATTCAATGACATAGTTTCCAGCCTGCTGAAAAACTCGTCATTCAAGTAGCTGATATTCATTTATTCTATCCGCGAATTATTTTTTGCCGAAGCGGGAACGTTTTTTCTTGACTTTAACGGTTACTTCCTCGTTGTCCTCGTCGGTCAACGTCGTCGTTGCGGGTTTTTCTTCGCTTTCTTCGGTTACGGGGGCTTCCTCCGCCTCTGCGATATCGCTTTCAACGGCAAGCGCAGCCGCGCTCTTGGTGTTTATGCCCTTATTGTGCTGTTTGCCGACTTCGTCCAAAATGAGTTTGATGACATCATCCGCGGTTATGCGCTCCGCAATAGCTTCGAAATTGAGCTTGATACGGTGACGAAGTACGGGATATGCAAGTTCGGCGATGTCCGAATACGCCACGTTGAACCTGCCCTTTATTAGCGCCATGACCTTTGCCGCGGAGATAAGAGCTTGTCCCGCACGGGGGCTCGCGCCTATCCTCACGTATTTTTTGGAAGCCTCGACGGCACATTCGCTGTCGGGGTGGGTCGCGGAAGTGAGCGTCATTGCGAATTTGAGCACGTCCTCCGCAACGGGTATCTGGTTAGCCGTCGCGCGCATCTTCAAAAGCTGCTCGCCGTTACAAGCGACGTCGGCGACTTCCTCCATGGTCTTCTGCGTCATGGTGACAATCTGCATCAGTTCATCGAGCCCGGGGTTGGGAACGAGAAGTTTGAACATGAAA
>CANREX010000036.1 GCA_947629735.1 uncultured Clostridia bacterium | reverse complement strand
GAAACTTGAACTTGGTTATGCTTGCGCTTTTTCCGATGCGGCGGGTTGGTTTTTGCCTTCCGCTTTCTTTTCCTTGCGTTCGCGCTTTAACTTTTCGCAGACGGCGTCCGCCTTGACGTAAACCGCGGGGGTGAAGAACACCGTGCCGAAGCAGGCGGCAACCCCTCCCAAAATAACTATCGGGGCTATTATAAATTGCGAAACGCTCATCGCGGCAACCGAGGCAAACACGCCGAACACGAGCGCGACGACGGCAATCGCAACAGCCGTCGTGACGTTTATCTTCACGCTCTCGCGCGCGGAGATGTCTATGACTTCCACGCGGTCGCTCTTAGCATAATTTTCATTTTTGAAGTTCTTGCGCACCCTGTCGAAGAACACGCCGCACCCCAAAGCCGTTATCAAAACGACGAGGGCGGAAAGCGCGATTATTTCCGCGCCGACGGGCAGCCTCGTGAGCGCCAAGAGCGAAACGAACAGCCCCAAATTTACTATGCAGGCTAAAAGCATTGTGCAAGCCGCGCGCAGTTTGTATCTGAAAATGTAGTAGATAAACGCAAGCGCGACCGCAGATGACAGGGCGATAGAGGCGAATATCAACGCCTTGGAGCCGCCCGCATTTACGTCTCCTTCCCTGACGGAAGCGACGTTCAGATCCGCTAAATCATCGCCTTCGAGCTTGTTGAGTTCCCCGTTTATCTTCTGCGCGGCTTCTTCGAGCTTAGCCCTGTCCGTATTTGCGCCGAACTTATAGACGAGCTCTCCCCCGCTCAACGCCTGCGCGCTGCTGAGGGTGTAAGAACCCAGACCCGCAAGCGCTTCCTCGCAGACGGGCTTGACGTCGTCCTCGGAATACTCCGCCGCGGCGTAGCGAACCACCACGCTCTTATATGCGGCGAACTCGTCGCCGAAATTGAAAAATCCGTTCCAGATAAAGTGACCTACCGTGCCCATCGCCATGCCTACCGCAATGATAAGCGCGCAGATTATGGCAAACAGTTTGAACTTCGAAGAAAATTTAAACTCAGTCATCTTCATACACCACCCTTTTAAGACCGGCAAAGCCGAACTTGTCCTTTACGGGAGAACTTATAACGTACCACATGAACCTCGTGAACCAATACAGCACGTAGGACGCAACCGTGGCTACCAACAATATCAGCCCGCATGCGGCAAGCTCGCCCACGGCAACCGTCGCAAGCAGTATAGCCGCGGCTAAGATAACTATGTGGATATCCGCAACCGCCATAAGGACGTTTTTGTATGCTTCCTTTATCGAAGCCTGCATTGTCCTGCCCGTTCCGACGAGGCGTTTGACCTCAGCGAACACTATCGCGTTTGAAACCATGAGGATAGCCAAGCCCGCCAACGCCGTCAAAATGACCGCGAACGTCACCTGAATGGAAAGCAGCTGCAACGCGTAGACTTCCACGAGCGCCAAAATCACCGCCATCATGGCGTTTACTATGCCCAACTTCTTGTAAAGTATCACCGAAAGAACTATCAGCGCGACGAGGACGACAAGGCTTGCGATAAACGCGAACAGCGCCGCGTTTTCACCGCCCGCCGCCGTGGAAGTCATCACTTCGCTTACGGCGTTGTAGTCGGTTTTCATTATGTTGCCCTTTACCGCCGCGTCGAGAGTTATCGCCGCGTTTGTAGCCGCTTCATACGTTTCCGCCTGCAAGCTCATGCTCGACTGATCGACGGTCGCGGTGCAGTTGAAGCTGAGCACGAGCGTATCGCCGACGTAGAAATATATCACCTGGCTGGACGAGGAAGCCGCGCGCGTCGTGACCTGCGCAAACTTCTCCCTGCCCTCTTTTGTCATGTCGAAAGTTATAGAATACTGCGTGCCGAAATGACCCGCCTTTACGCCCTTGAAATACTCCGAAGCGTCGTCGTTGCCCGTCAGAAGATAGGTCTTGCCGCCGTCGCTGCCGAGCGCCTTGTCCGTCAGATCGTCCTCGACGGGAACGTAAGTCGTATCGCCGCTGTCGGAAGTTATCGTTATCGTGGAATCGGAAGTCCTGAGCGTGAGCGCGCCGTCCGCCACCATGGAAGTGAACGCCGCGGAAGCCGCGCTGACGTCGCCGTCGGAATCGCCCGAGGTATATCCTTTATAAGCCGCGTAGGTATAGTTTGTGGGAATGGATATCTTCAAAGCCAAGCCGTCCTCGGTTGCCACCGAATAGGACGAATACCCCTTCTTGCCGAAACGGGCGTTGAGCTCAGCCGCGTCCGCCGCAACCTGCGCTTTGAGCGCTTCGACGTCGTCGTACTTTTCCCTTTCGACGTATAAGCTGCCCGATTTAAAATACTTTTCCTCCGTCTTGTCCGTCTCGGCGAGCGCGTTGTATTCCTCGCCCGTCAGAACGCCCTTGGGAGTGATTGTCGTATACGCATAACCTGAATATTCCGCACCGAGATGTATCGTGCTCGCAATCGAATTTAACCTTTGTACCTTGCCTACGGGGAACGAGATGAACGCAAAAAAAGCCGCGACTGCCATAAGTAACGCAAGTATTACGATTATCACAGTCGATTTTACTTTACCCATCTTAACCTCCTCCAAAGAATTTGCTGCTTATAAGAGAATTTACTGATTATAAAACTCTTATAATTATACCGAAAAACGGCGAAGTCGTCAATTATTTTATAGATAATTTACGTTTAACTTTGCCGTTTTTTTATGTTTTTTATATAATTAAGCCGCATTACGCGCATTATACGCGCGCATAACGCCGCCCTTTACCCGCCGAAACGGGGTTTGCGCGTGGGAAAATCGTGACTTCCGCAAGGCTGTGCGTGGAAGAAGTGCGACTTCCGCAAGGTCCTTGCGATATATCGGCGCGGTCGGGCGGTTTTGAAGTTGCCTCAATTTTAGCGCGGTTTAGTCCTATTTGTTTTCCTCTTTGTTTTGCGCTTTGATTTCCGCGAGGGCTTTCTTGCGGGAAAGGACGTGCATGCCGCACTCTATGCGCTTTTTCATCATCGCGCAGGTTATCTCGTAGGGGATATTCGCGTCGCCGCAGAAGTGATAGTTGTTCGCGCTGCAACCGCCGCTGCAAATGAATTTCGCGAAGCACTTATCGCACTTTTGGCGCGTGAACAGGCAGTTTTTCGCAAAGGTTTCCCTTATGCCGCCGTCCAACTTGCCCTCATAAACGTTTCCCATTCTGAATTTTTCGTCGCCGACGAATTGGTGGCAGGGATAAATGTCGCCGTTGGGGGCGACAGAGAAATATTCGTTGCCCGCGCCGCACGCCGAAACGCGCTTGGAAAGGCAAGGTCCGCCTTCGAGGTCCACGTTGAAGTGGAAGAAATTGAAGCCTTCCCCCTTTTCGTACTTTTCGAGGTATTTGTCGCAGAGGTTTTCATACTCCCGCAAAATCGTCGGAACGTGCTCCTGTTTTATCGCGAGGTCGTCTATATCCGTCACGACTGGCTCCATGGATATCGAATCGAAACCCTGTTCTGCGAGGAAAAGCACGTCCTTTGAAAAATCGAGGTTCTTTGCGGTGAACGTGCCGCGCACATAGTAATGCTTGTCCCCCCGCTTTTTCACGAAATTTTTGATATTGTCGACGACGAGGTCGTAGCTGCCCTTGCCGTTTACCGTCTTTCTTATGGCGTCGTGGACTTCCTTCCTGCCGTCGAGGGAGAGCACGACGTTTTCCATTTCTTCATTGAAAAATTCCGTCGCGTCGTCGTTTAAAAGCAGCGCGTTCGTAGTTGTCGTAAACAGAAATTTTTTGCCGACCGCGGCGGCTTTTTCCTTTGCGTAGTACACCACGTTCTTTATCGTTTGCAGACACATTAACGGCTCGCCGCCGAAGAAATCGACTTCCAGAACCTTGCGCTTCCCGCTGTTTTCTATGAGGAAATCTATCGCCTTTTTTGCGGTCTGTTCGCTCATAAACCCCCTTTCGGAGTGATACGCGCCCTCGTCCGCAAAGCAGTAGCGGCAGCGCAGATTGCAGTCGTGACAGATATGTATGCAGAGCGCTTTGACCTCGTCGGACTTGGGCGGATATGCGGCAATCTCTTCCTTGAAGAGCAAGCCCTGCGCTTTAAGCGCGGAGATATCTCCCTCGATTTCCTCCCTTTCCGCTTGGGTGAGATGGGAAATATCGTTGCCGTAGCCCAACACGTGCGCGAGATAATCATAAGTCTTTTCGTCGCACTCGTGCAGGCTGCCGCTGCCCGAATCGTAGATGTAATTGTATTCCTTATACTTGAAAACGTGTACCATATTTTACGCCGCCGTGCACTGATTTTTCCGCCGCTTTTCGCCTTGTTTGCAGGCGGTTGCCGCGCTTTTTGCCTTGTTTATGGGCTGGTTTTGCGCTTTTTGCCCTTTGAAAGGCGGAATTTTCTTCACAACTGAATAAGGGGCGAACCTGTCCGCCCCTGACCCGATAGCAATTTAAAAAACGCGAATATTTACTGTAATATGCGCAATTTTATTGCGTTTGCCTGCTGTTTTTCCCGTTCGGGTATTTTATTTTCCCGCTTTTTCGGGGTTTTCTTCCCTGGTTATCCTCTCGCAGCTCTGATTGCCGACAGTGCAGCTCGTCTTGCATGCGGATTGGCAGGTGCTTCTGCATTCGCCGCAACCCGTAACCTTCTTTTCCGCGGGTTTAGCTATTGTCTTGATCATAAATTTTTTCTCCTTGAACGCTTGTTTATTCAATTATAGAATACGCACGCGGAAAAATCAAGCAAAAACGGCAAATTTTTTGTCGGCAACGCCATTTTATGCCCCCTCTATCCCGCCTTTTTCAAATTGACGGCGATAACTCCCGAAACCGCGCCCGCCGCGCAGCCTATGGCTATCTCCGCGAGAAGATACAGGCTCGCCGAAAACGAACCGCTTATCAGCGAAAACAATATGTATGTGAAAACCACCGAACATACGCCGTGTATCCCGCCCTTTATAAGCCCCTTTTCGCCGCGAATGAACATAAGCCCGCCCGCCGCTATCGCCGCTACCTTGAATATCTGGTTTACGGGCTTTATCACGTTTGACGAAAGCGAAGCCGCCTGTATTATTATCGTGAACACGAGAACGAATATAAGTGAAAAGATTATGGCGGCGCATGTCGCCTTGACTACTTGTAAAACAGCGTTTTTGCGCATAAAAATAACCTCCGCTCAGTCGTTATAGCTTATGCGGAGGGCATTGAATTAAGAACTTGTTTTATTGCGCTGTCCGCGCTCGTTTTGCGCTACCCGCGCTTTTTTGCGCTGTCGGGCGCAGAAGTTACCGCGCGAAAAATAATTTCGGGCGCAGATTATTCCGACTTTTCCTCTTTGTCGTTCTTTTCCGCGTCTTTTGCCTCTTCGCCGCTTTCGGCGGTTTCCGCGGGTTCGGCGGGTTCGCTCGCCGCTTCTGCGGGCTGTTCTTCGAAGGGCTCGCCCGTGCTTGCGGGCGCGGCTGTCTTATCCGCTACGGCGTCGCTCATCAGAATTGCCTGACGGTCGAACTTCATATAGCATTTGCCCGTGGACTCGCTGCCCGTTTCGAGAACGAAGGTGTTCTCCTCGGGGTCTACCTCGACGACTATGCCGCACACGCCGCCTATCGTCTTTACCTTGTTGCCGGGCTTTACGGCGTTAATCATGTCCTCCGCTTCCTGACGCTGCTTTTTGCTGCGCCTGTTCATGAAGAACATCACAACTACCATGGCTACAACAAGTACGCCTATGAGCACCCATGACACCCACTGATTGGGGTTGCTCGCGTTCGAACCTTCCAAAAGATTTAAAAACATTTTTGTCTCTCCCGAAATTTTATATGGTTAATTATTCCCGAAAAGGAAATTTTTACATAGTATAAACCAAATTCGGCGGTTTGGCAAGCGATTTACACCGCCTCGGGCAAAACTCGGTTTATTTCACCCGTTACACGCCCGAATTTTTCGCGATTTTCATTTTTCCGCGCCGCCGTAACGCGAATAGAAGCCGCGGGCGAAATCCACAAGGCTGTCCGCGAAAATCGCCTCGCGCATGTCGGACATCAACTTGTGCAGAAAGGTTATGTTGTGCAGGCTGAGCAGCATGGCGGAAAGCATCTCGTTCACGTTTATCAGGTGGCGGACGTACGCCTTTGTATAGTTGCGGCAACAGTAACAGCCGCAGTTGTCGTCAATAGGGGTGAAATCTTGCTTGTATGCGCCGTTTCTCGCGACAATTTTGCCGTGCGAGGTGAACGCCGTGCCGTTGCGCGCAACCCTCGTCGCGAGCACGCAGTCGAACATGTCTATGCCGCGCAGAACGCCCTCTATAAGGCAGTCGGGCGAGCCCACTCCCATCAGATAACGCGGCATGTTTTCGGGCAGAGCGGGGCGGAGAACTTCCAGCATTTCGTACATGAGCGGCTTGGGCTCGCCTACGGAAAGTCCGCCTATCGCAATTCCGTCCACTGCGTAATCTTTGCAGATGTCAAGCGACTTCAAACGAAGGTCGGCGTACAAATTGCCCTGTACTATTGGGAAAAGCGCTTGGTCGGGGCGGGTCTTTGCCTTGGCGCAGCGTTCAAGCCATACTCCCGTGCGCCGCATCGCCTCTTCCGCCTGCGAATGGGTGAAGCCGTACTCGCTGCACTCGTCGAACGCCATTATGACGTCAGCCCCCAAATTTTCCTGTATGGCTATCGCCTTTTCGGGGGTGAAATAATGCTTTGCGCCGTCTATGGACGAATTAAAATATACCCCGTCGTCCGTGATTTTATTCAATTTTGCGAGCGAAAATACCTGAAATCCGCCGCTGTCGGTCAGAATTGGACCGTCCCAATTCATGAAAGAGTGCAATCCCCCCGCATTTTTGATGAGCTCGTCGCCCGGGCGCTCGTATAAATGATAGGTGTTGGACAGAATTATACTGCTGCCCGCCTCCTTCAAGTCCTTGGGAAGCACGCCCTTAACCGTCGCCTGCGTGCCGACGGGCATGTATACGGGCGTGAGAATGTCGCCGTGTGGAGTATGGAATACGCCCGCACGCGCGCCCGTGTGTTTTTCTATATGTTGCAGTTCGAATCCGAAATTGTGTTCCATAATATACGTTGAATTGTAAGATTTTTGTAAGAGGTGAAGTCGAAGAATATTAAATTTTATTGTGCTTAGATTTATCTTTTGTGACATACCCCGACCGGATTCCTCGGCAGGCTCGGAATGACAACTTATAAAAAGCTCGGCATTAAGTGAATATGCTTGCCTTAGAGCCGAGAAAGACAAGGAGCGCGAGGAAAACCCGAAGGAGTTTACAAAGACGTAAATGACCCCTTATTCCCCAACATTTCCAAAATAATTAACGGCGCAAGCAAAACCGCGCATTTTTATCCCATAAAATCACTTCGTGTTTTTGCGGGAGCCCTATGCGCAGCGCACAATTAAATAATTGCGGGAGCTGCAATTACGAAGTGAGTAAACGCAGAGAAGCGAGCAAGACAAGGCGACTGCGGCTTGCCCGACGGGAGTTTACAATGTAGTAAATGACCGAGGGCAAACGCAAAGTCAACGCAGTATTGCGACGCTTATATGCGTTTAGCGGTAGCCAATGTTTGTGGTTTAGCTATGCAAAATAGCTAAACCACAAACATCGCGTCTCCGAACGAGAAAAACCTATACCCTTCCCCCACAGCCTCTTCATACAGGCTCAATATCTTTTCGCGGCCGACAAGGGCGGCGACGAGCATTATCAAAGTGCTTTCGGGCAGGTGGAAATTGGTTATAAGGCAATCCACGCACTTGAATTTGTAGGGCGGGTAGATGAAAATATGCGTTTCCCCGCTTCCCGCGCGCAAAATTCCGTCGTCTCCCGCCGCGCTTTCGAGCGTGCGGACGGACGTCGTCCCTACGGCGATTATCCTGCGCCCTTCCGCCTTGGCTTTGTTTATAGCCGCGGCGGCTTCTTCGGAGACTTCGTAATATTCCCCGTGCATTTTGTGGTCGGTTATTATCTCTTCCTTGACGGGGCGGAACGTGCCGAGCCCGACGTGCAGGAGGACTTCCACCACCTCCACGCCCATGGCGCGCACCTTGTCGAGAAGTTCTGGGGTGAAATGCAGCCCCGCCGTGGGAGCTGCCGCAGAGCCGTCCTTTTGCGCGTAGACGGTCTGATATCTCTCCTTATCTTCGAGTTTTTGCTTGATATAGGGCGGGAGGGGCATCGTGCCGACCTTTTCGAGGATATTTTCGAACACCCCGTCGTAGTCGAACTCCACTATGCGTTCCCCGCTATCCGTCACTCCCTTTACGGTAAAGGAGAGTTCGTCCGAAATTTTGAAGCTCTTGCCCACGGCGCACTTCTTCCCGGGCTTTGCGAGCACTTCCCACGTCTTTGTATCAAGCCGCTTTAACAGAAGGATTTCGAGCGCGCCGCCGTGCTCGGTATGAGTGTATATCCTCGCGGGGAGAACGCGCGTATTGTTGACGACGAGCACGTCGCCCGAGCGCAGATAGTCGCATATGTCGCGGAAAACGCGGTGTTCTACTTTGTCCGTCGCCCTGTCGTATACCAATAAACGGGAAGAATCGCGCGGCTCTGCGGGAGTCTGCGCGATCTGTTCTTCCGGCAATTCATAATAAAAATCGCTCTTTTTATAGCGCGTCTGTTGCATAATTTTTACTTGCGGCAACCGCCGCCCTCTTACTTTGCTGCTTTAATTAGCCGCACATTTTACGCGCAGTCATAAGCCGCCCGCTTTCCACGCGGCAAAAGCCGCGCGCTTTTCAGTCCTTGTTGTCGAACATATCTATCTGCTGTAACTGCTTGGCTGTTATCTTATAGCCGAGGTGTTCATATCCGCCGCGCAGTATCACCCTGCCGCGGGGAGTGCGCGCGATAAAGCCGAGTTGCAAAAGATAGGGTTCGTAGACGTCCTCGATAGTGCCCGCGTCCTCGTTTATGGTCGCGGCGAGCGTTTCCAGCCCGACGGGCTTGCCGTCGAACTTTTCAATCATCGCGCGGAGGAGATTTCTGTCCGTCTCGTCCAGCCCGAGCCCGTCGATTTCCATCTTTTCGAGCGCGAACTTCGCGTCGCGCAAAGTCACGCTTTCGCTGCCGCCTACTGTGGAGAAATCGCGCACGCGCTTTAAAAGTCTGTTCGCAATTCTCGGAGTGCCGCGGGAGCGCGTGGAAATCTCCTTGGCGGCGTCGCCGTCTATCGCGATGCCGAGGGTCTTTGCGCTTCTCAAAACGATTTCTTCGAGCTCGGACGGGGTGTACATTTCGAGGCGGCAGATTATGCCGAACCTGTCGCGCAACGGGTTAGCTATCATGCCCGCGCGCGTCGTCGCACCGATGAGCGTGAATTTTTTCAGGGAAAAGCGGATATTGCGCGCGCTTGGTCCTTTGCCGAGGATAATATCGAGCGCGTAGTCTTCCATGGCGGAATACAGCATTTCCTCGACGCTGTGGCTGAGGCGGTGTATTTCGTCTATGAACAGCACGTCGCCGTCGTTCAGGTTGGTGAGTATCGCGGCGAGGTCTCCGCTGCGCTCTATCGCGGGCGCGCTCGTCATTTTGAGCTGACCGCCCATCTCGTTGGCTATTATGTGCGCGAGCGTCGTCTTGCCCAGCCCCGGCGCGCCGTAAAGCAGCACGTGTTCGAGGGCTTCCCCCCTCTTTTTGGCGGCGTTCATATAGACGGTCAGATTTTCCTTGACCTTCGCCTGCCCCACGTAGCCTTCGAGCGTTTTGGGGCGGAGCACGTTTTCTTCCACGTCGTATTCGCCGCGCGTGCTCTGAATGAGCCTTTCGTCCTCTCCGCCGTAATCGTCTTCGTCAAATAACATTTTCAGGAACTCCCGTTCTCTTTATATCGCTTGTTGCCTTTTGTAAGTTTGTCGTCGTCTGATTAACGCTTTGCCCCGCGGGCGACAGCGTTTTGCTCTGCGTCACATGCCCTTTAAGGCGAGGCGAATGACATCTTCGACGTTTTTCGCGCCGTCCGCCTTTGCGCGGGCGACGGCTTTTTCCGACTCCGCGCGGGTGAAGCCCAATGAAATGAGCGCGACCACGGCGTCCTCGTCGTCCCTCGATACCCCGACGGGCGGAACGGGTCCTGCCGAAACGCCCTGCGGCGCGTTCACCCTGTCGCGCAGTTCCACGATTATCTTTTCCGCGGTCTTTTTGCCCAGCCCCTTTACCGAGGACAGAGCCTTGATATCGCCCGTGGCTATCGCCAATGCGACGTCGTTCACGCTCATCTGCGAGAGAATGGCAATGCCGCCTTTCGGACCTACCCCCGACACGGAGATGAGCTTTAAGAACATAGCCTTTTCCTGCATGGAAGAGAACCCGTACAGCTGCACGCCGTTTTGTTCGCTAACCTGCAAGTAGGTGTAGACTTCGCACTCCCTGCCCTCCGCCATGGAGGAAAACGCGGATGCCGAGCAATACACCTCGTAGCCCACGCCGCCGACCTCTATTATTGAGCTTTCGGCGGAGATATAAATAACTTTGCCTTTGAGATATCCTATCATAAAAAACCTTTTTTATATTTAACGCTTGAATGAAATCCCACAAAAAATTTGCGCCTTTTATATTGGCTTTTATAATGCCTTTATAGTGCCTTGCCGCTTTTATTGCGCTCGCCGCTTTACTTTATGCCGTAGAGGCGACCGAAGCGCGACGTATGCGCATGGCACAACGCAACCGCGAGGGCGTCCGCCGCGTCGTCCGGGCGGGGGATCTTGTTGAGGTGCAAGAGGGACGTCACCACGTGCATCATCTGCACCTTGTCCGCCCTGCCGTAGCCCGTGAGCGCCTGTTTTATCTCGTTGGGCGTGTATTCGAACAGCCGCCCGCAATACTTCACCGCGGAGACCAATATCACGCCCCTCGCATGGGCGACCTGTATGCCCGTCGTGACGTTCTTCGAAAAGAACAGCTCCTCCACGGAGATTTCCTGCGGTTTGAACTTGGCGTAAATTCTGTTTAAGCCCTCTTCGAGCATCGCGAGCCGCACGGGGAAAGTTTCGTCTTTGGGGGTTGTCACAACGCCGTAATCTATCGCCGCCGTGTCGCCGTTATCCCTGCGCTCGATAACTCCGTAGCCCATTGTGCCGAAGCCGGGGTCTATGCCGAGTATTATCATACAAAATATTGTAATGCAAAATTAATTAAATTACATACTAGTCAAGGTAATAGAGGAATAACTATAAATGAAGATAATAAAGAATTTAGTATATTTAGATATTATTTTGATAATAACAAAATAACTTCTTATATAACTTTAAAAGTTCAAAATAAAGAATCTATTAGAAGTTATGCTTATAAAGATTTTGAAAAGAATGAAATTTATTATAAAAAGTTTAAGGTTGAAGATATAGTTGATGCTTATCTAACATCAATTGGTATGGACAATAACATTGAAAGTAGTTTAATGTTATATGATAAAATTCAAAGTAAACTTTTAAATATTCCTGATGAATACTTATATCAACTTGAAATAAAAACTCAAAATAAGGGAGAATTTGGTAAAAGTGATGTTCAAGAAATTCTTACAGATACCAATGGAGTAATTAGTATTAGTACGAATGAAAATGTTAAAAAGAAAGTTAAAAATAGGAGTTAAAGATGGAAAAGAAAGAAAAAGAGTTAAGTTTTGAAGAGAATATTCAAAAATTAGAAAGTATTGTTAAAGAACTTGAAACAGGAGAAGTTCCATTAGATAAGGCTATGGAAAAATTCAATGAAGCATGTGAAATTGCCAAAGTATGTGATACGAAACTTAAAAGTGCAACTGAACAAGTTAATAAAATCATGAGTAGTGATGGAACTTTAAAAGATTTTGAAGTAAGTGAATAGAAATTCAAGGGGGAAGTATGAGTAATAGTAAAAATAGTAGTAAGAAAACAACAACTAAATATAATAAGAAAAAAACTAAAAAGGTTGAAATATAGCAAAAAAAATGTTATAATATTA
>CANREX010000035.1 GCA_947629735.1 uncultured Clostridia bacterium | reverse complement strand
CTTTTCTGGCTTCGTCGCCGTATTTAATCTGCTTTGCCATATTAGATATCTCCTTTAACTCAGTCTACGATCGCCAGAATATCGCTCTGACGAATGATTGTGTATTCCTTGCCGTCGATCTTGACTTCCGTGCCGCTGTATTTGGAGAGAAGCACTTTGTCGCCGACTTTGACCTGCATAGTAACTTCCTTGCCGTCAATAACTCCGCCCGGGCCTACCGCAACGACGGTGCATGTAGAGGGCTTTTCCTGCGAAGCCGCGGTGAGAATTATTCCGCCTTTGGACTTTTCTTCCGCTTTGACCGCTTCAACGACAACCTTGTCGAATAAAGGTTTGATGTTCATTTAAATCAATTCCTCCGAATTAAATTTTTTGTACAGATATTTTATAAACATGCTAAAATTAAATCAAACAGATTTAATTAAAAAATTGCATTTTATGTTAAGTTATGGTAAAATAGTCGTGAATTAAACAAGGAGCGCGTTATGGATAAGTGGGATAAGCGTTTTATGGATATGGCGGAGCAGATAGGCACATGGTCGAGTTGCTTTCAGCAAAGCCGCCACGTCGGCGCGATAATCGTCAGGAACAAGCGGGTAATCGCGACGGGATACAACGGCGCGCCGCAGGGAATTAAAAGCTGTGCGGACAAGGGCGAGTGCCTGCGCAAAAAAATGAATATTGCGAGCGGAACTATGCAGGAAATCTGCTACGCCGTCCATGCCGAGCAAAACGCGATAATTCAGGCGGCGAGAGTGGGTTGCAGCGTTGAAGGCTGCACGCTCTATTGTACTCATCAACCCTGCGTAATTTGCGCGAAAATCATAATAAATTCGGGGATTTCCCGCGTAGTCTACAAGGAAGGCTACCCCGATAAATTTTCCATTCAGCTGTTCGAAGAGGCGGGCGTCAAGGTTGAAAAATACTGCGACTTGCAATAATTTTTGTGATTTTGTCATGTGACAACCACCGCGGACGGCTATAACCTAAATTAAAAGGAGTATTTTATATGAAAAATCCCATTGCTACGATAACGATGAAGAGCGGAAAGATCGTCAAGATCGAGCTTTTCCCCGACAAAGCGCCAAATACTGTAAACAATTTTATTTCGCTTGCAAATTCGGGCTTTTACGACGATTTGATTTTTCACCGCGTAATCAAGGGCTTTATGATACAGGGCGGCGACCCCGCGGGCGTGGGAACGGGCGGACCGGGATACTGTATAAAGGGCGAATTTGCAATGAACGGCTTTACGGCGAACGACATAAAGCATTTGCGCGGCGTCATCTCCATGGCGAGGGCGAACGCGCCCGACAGCGCGGGTTCTCAATTTTTCATCATGCACGCCAACGCTTCCTACCTCGACGGGCAGTACGCGGCTTTCGGAAAGGTGATTGAAGGCATGGACGTCGTGGACGAAATCGCAAACGTTCCCACCGATTATTACGATAAGCCCAAGAGCGAACAGGCTATGGAAAAAGTGCGGGTAGAGACGTTCGGAATCGACTATCCCGCGCCCGAAAAAGCGCGCTGAGTTATGAACAGAAAGAGCACGATAGCAATATCTCTCGGAATACTTTCGGCGGCTGTATTGTGCGTTATCGCGGGGGTAATCTGCTATTTTTTGGCAAAAAAGAACGCGATATTGCTTTTGGTCGGAATATTCATGATAGGTATGGGGGTCTTTATGGCGGTAGTCCCGCTCATAATACTTTTAATTATTCTTTTGACGTGGCTGATTGCGCGAAAAAGAAACAAATGACCTGTATACAGCTAAAAACAGGTTGTAATCTGATAAAATCAACAGAAAAACAAATAAATTTTTACGGAGTGAATTGAAATGTCTGATAACAGCGTTTATGCTAACCCTTTGATAACCCGCTATGCAAGCAGAGAAATGGCGGAGGCGTTTTCCGACGAAAAGCGCTTTAAACTGTGGCGCAAACTTTGGATAGCGCTTGCCGAATCGGAAATGGAGCTCGGGCTTAATATAACCAAAGAGCAGGTCGCCGAACTCAAAAAATATGCCGACGACGTAAATTTCGACGTCGCGGAAAAGTATGAAAGGGAAGTCAGACACGACGTCATGGCGCACGTCAAGGCTTATGGAGATCAGGCGAAGAGCGCGCGACCTATCATTCACCTCGGCGCGACGAGCTGCTATGTCGACTGCAACTCGGAACTCATCATGTATCGCGACGCGCTCAAAATAATAAAGAAAAAGCTCGTCAACGTGATGGACAAGCTAAAAAACTTCGCGTTGAAGTATAAAGATTTGCCAACCCTCGGGTTTACTCACCTGCAACCCGCGCAGCTCACTACGGTAGGGAAGCGCGCAACCCTTTGGTTGCAAGAC
Source organism: uncultured Clostridia bacterium (assembly GCA_947629735.1). Classification (GTDB taxonomy): domain Bacteria; phylum Bacillota; class Clostridia; order Christensenellales; family Borkfalkiaceae; genus Coproplasma. The sequence goes on along the minus strand of CANREX010000035.1, from coordinate 9,588 downwards.
CTTGAAATGGACTATCTCAACCTCGAAAACCTCGAAAACACCTTTAAACTCCGCGGAGTCAAGGGAACGACGGGCACTCAGGCGAGCTTTTTGGAGCTCTTCAACGGCGATTCAAAAAAAGTCAAGGAACTTGAAAAGAAAGTTGTTGCAAAAATGGGCTGCGACAAAGTGTACGGAGTAACGGGTCAGACATATCCGAGAAAGTTCGACTACAACATGCTCTGCGTGCTCTCCCAGATAGCCCAGAGCGCGTACAAGTTCTCAAACGACATAAGAATATTGCAGAACATGAAGGAAATCGAAGAGCCCTTCGAAAAATCGCAGATAGGCTCTTCGGCGATGGCGTATAAGCGCAACCCCATGAGGTGCGAGCGCATGGGATCTCTCGCCCGCTACGTGATAACCCTGCCTATGAATACGGCGATAACGGCGAGCACGCAGTGGTTCGAGCGTTCTCTCGACGATTCCGCAAACCGCAGGATAGTGATAGCGCAGGCTTTCCTCGCGCTTGACGGCATACTCAATATTTACATGAACGTCAGCGAAAATCTCGTCGTGTACGAAAAGGTCATAGCCAAGCACATCGCGGCGGAATTGCCCTTCATGGCGAGCGAAAATATTATAATGGAGTGCGTGAAAGCGGGAGGAGACAGACAAGACCTCCACGAACAAATACGCGTCATGAGCATGCAGGCGGGCAAAAACGTCAAGGAAAACGGCGGCGAAAATAACCTTATAGAACTTATCAAGGCAAATCCCATGTTCGCGGCAGTTCATTCCAAGCTCGGTGAAATTCTCGACGCGAAAAAATTCACGGGGCGCGCGGGCGAACAGACGGTTGAATTCATAGAAGCCGAAATCATGCCTATTCTTGACAAAAATTCGTCCGATCTCGGGCTGCAAGGAAGCGTTAAAGTATAATGGCGGAGAGGTTCAAGACCCCGTCCGCCGCGATAGTTATACTTCTGCGTGAACAAGGCGGAAAGACGCAGGCGCTGTTGCAGCGCAGGCAGAATACGGGGTTTGCGGACGGGCTTTGGGATTTCTCCTGCTCTGGTCACGTCGAATACGGCGAGAGCATGAGCGCCGCAGCGGCGCGGGAAGCCGAGGAAGAACTCGGCATAAAGATAGATTTGTCCGAACTTGAATTCGCCGCGCTGGTGCACAAGCGGGAAAAGGAAAGAGATCTGACATATTACAACTGCTACTTCGTCTGCCGTAATTTTGGCGGAACGCCGCAGATTAAGGAAAGCGGAAAATGCTCGCAACTTACTTGGTTTGACGTGGACGATTTGCCGCAAGATCTGATATGCGACAGGCGTGAGGCGTTCAAGGCGTTTTTGAGCGGCGTGCATTACTTGGAGTACGGTTGGCAATAATCAAAAAAGAGCCGCCCGATAAGGCAACTCTTTTCGCCGCTTTGAAAGCGCTTGGCAGGGGAGACGCGATTCGAACACGCAACCGACGGTTTTGGAGACCGCGACTCTACCGTTGAGCTACTCCCCTAAAATTCAACGATAATCATTATATATAAACTGTTAGTTTTAGTCAACTGTTTTCAGGAGTTTATTATGAAAAAACAATTCAAATTGGGCGTAATCGGCTGCGGTTTCATGGCGGATTGCATATTGCGCGGAGCGGTTCTTTCCGATTTCCTCAGAGCAAAAAAGATAATAGTCAGCGACGTGGATATCAAGAAATTGCAGAAAGAAAACGAGGAGCTCGGGGTTTTCTTCACGCAAGACAACCGCTATGTGGCGGAAAACTCGGAATTTCTTCTCTTTGCGGTCAAGCCGCAGAACTTTCCGCTCGTGGCGCAGCAGCTCGAAGGAATTTGCCCCAACAAGATGATAAGCGTAATGGCGGGCGTCAAAAAAGCCACTATCAAAAACGCAATGGGCGTGGCGGTGATGAGGGTCGCGCGGTGCATGCCCAATTTGCCCTGTTCGATTGGCAGCGGAATGATGGGCATTGACATGAGCGATTACAACAACGACCCCGACGACACCGAATTTATCGATAAACTCTTTGGCAGCATGGGCACGGTTCTCAGCGTAAAGGAGGACAAACTCGACGCCGTGACGGGCATCAGCGGCAGCGGCTCGGCGTACGTGTTCATGTTCATAGAAAGCCTAATCGAGGCGGGCGTCAAACAGGGTCTCACCCAAGACGAGGCGACAACGCTCGCCATACAGACAGTACTCGGTGCGGCGGAAATGGCGGGTAATTCAGAAAAACCCCTTCCCGAACTCATTTCGGGGGTATGCAGCGAGGGCGGAACGACCATCGAGGCGGTTAAGGTCTTGAATAAAAATAATTTCGGCGGCATAATAGGCGACGCCGTAGACGCGTGCGTCAGGCGCTCCGTCGAACTTTCGGGGAAATGAAAAAGGTAACGTTATACACCGACGGCGCGTGTTCGGGCAACCCGGGAGTAGGCGGCTGGGGCGCGATTCTTATTTACGGCAAGAGCGAAAAGCGCATTTCAGGCGCGGTGGAGAACACGACCAACAACAGAATGGAAGTATTCGCCGTCATCAGCGGGCTGGAATGTCTGAAAGAGCCGTGCGAAGTCACCGTTTACAGCGATTCCGCGTACACCGTCAACGCCTTTAACAGCGGGTGGCTTGACTCGTGGGAAAAGAGCGGCTGGAAGAAAGCCGACAACAAGCCCGTATTAAACAGCGACTTATGGCAGCGGCTCGCCGACCTCACAAAGATACATAAGGTGAGCTTCGTAAAGGTCAAGGCGCATGCCGACATAGAATACAACAATCTGTGCGACAAACTCGCCACTTCCGCGATAAAATCTTTCGGCGAAGGGCAGTAAGCGGCTTTATTAAATTTTATGACGTCTCCTTAACTTAAACATAAAACGCAGCTGAAAAGACGGCTAATTAAATTGCCTTAACGCAAAACGCGGACGGGCAAAGCGGAATAATAGCGCTTCCGTTTACCATAATATATAATATTACATATTATTTTTCTTTCGGAGCGCAATTTGAAAGGTCAATCGCAAAACAAAAAGCGGGCTGCGGGCAAAGCCAAGGGGAATTCTGCGGACATTAAAAACACGCAAAAAGGCGGCGATAACGGCGAAAGCGGGAAGATTTCCGCAATGACTGTCGTCAAACACGCCGTCAATATCGTTTTCGGCATACTTTGCGCGGCGGCGGCTTTCATGTTTGCCGCATACGGTTTGTATTACAAGAGTTTGCCCTTTATCGCAAACAATTTTTCGTTGCTGTTCGGCTTGACGGCGGGTATCATAAGCTCACTTTTGGTAGCTTATGTTTTATTTTATGCGTTCGGGAAGCAGGCGTTTTACCGCCTTATTTTATGCGCGCTGATTTGCCTCGATATCTTCGCCGCCATATTCTTTGCACTAAGCGCCGCGGGAATTCTGGACGAACTCACGGATATAAGCGCGCTGCGCGACTATATCGCGGGCTTCGGCGGCACTGCGGTGCTGATTTTTATTTTATTTCAATTTCTGCAAGTCGTCGTGCTTCCCGTGCCGGGGTCTGTGTCGGTCGCCGTCGGCGTCGCGCTGTTCGGACCTCTCCGCTGTTCGCTGTTCAGCTTTGTGGGGATAATACTCGGGTCATTCGTAGCGTTTTTCATAGGTCGCGTCATAGGATATAAAGCCGTATGTTGGATAGTGGGGAAGGACGACCTGGATAAATGGCTTAAAAAATTGAAAGGTAAAGACTACCTCTTGCTTTCCATAATGTTCCTTTTGCCGCTGTTTCCCGACGATATCCTCTGCTTTGTCGCGGGGCTTTCGTCAATGACGTGGGGGTATTTCACCGTCATGATAATCATAACGCGCGCTATCTCGGTGTTGACTACGTCGTATTCTCTCGATTTAATACCTTTCAACACGTGGTGGGGGCTGCTTATCTGGGGAATTTTACTCGCTGCGATAATAATCGTATTCTGGCTGATATGCAAATATTCGGACAAAATCGACAAATTCATAAAGCAAAAATTCACGTTTTTCGGAAAAGAAAAATGAAATTCGTAAGAAGTCTCCGCCATGATTTACGGCGGGGATTTTTAATTGCGTTTTTCGGCAAAATTTTTATCGAAAAATAAGATTATTCAGTTGATTTTTTTGCTTTCTGCTGATAAAATTGTATTTGTGAAATTTTTGGCATCGGGAGTTATTTTTGCATGGATAAAATAAAATTGTTGCAAACGAGGAGACGCGATCTGTTGTCGGCGGGTAAAGCCGTTCGTGAGGAAATCAACGAACTTATCGACAAAGACAGCTTCGTGGAGTTTTCCTCGTTTTCCTTTTCCGAAAGCGATTTTTACGGCGAAAAAGCGGAGGGCGAGGGCGTAATCACGGGTTTCGCCACTATCGACGACAGCCCTTATTATATCGTCGCACAGAACGCGGCGGTGCTCAGCGGCGGCGTAAGCAAAGCCAACTGCGAAAAGATTTGCAAATGCCTTGAACAAGCCGAAAAGAACGGCACGCCCGTAATCTACATGCTTTCCACGTTGGGCGTGCGCATAGGAGAGGGCGTAAACGTGCTCGAAGGGCTCGCTCAGCTCATTTTGCAGGTTTCCCGCCTTAAAGACAGCGTAACGCAATATCTTATCGTAAACGGCGAGGTGTACGGACAGATTTCCCTACTAGCGGGGCTGTGCGATTTCACCTTCTTCATAGACAAAAAATCATATCTTGCGACGACGAGTCCGCTTGTGATAACCGCCGCTGCGGGGCAGAACGTTTCAAAGGACGGCGTTGCGGGCGCGGACGCGCTGAAAAAAAGCGGTCTTGTGACGTTTAAAGTCAAAAATCTTGCCGAGGCAAAGCAAAAAATTATCGCCCTCGAAGGTGTGCTCAGCTACGCGGTGGAGGACTGCGACGACCTCAATTCTTCCCTACCCGAACTCAACAAAAAGGCAGACGGCAAAGCGCTTTTGGGCATATTCGACAAGGGCAGCGCGATAGAACTCGGCGAGGGATACGCGCAAAAGGTTAAGTGCTATCTCGCAAGAATCGGCGGAATTGCGGTGGCTTCCGTGATTTTCGATGACGCGGACGGCGTCAAATTATGCCCGTGCGCCGCTGAAAAATTGAAAGATTTCGCCTCGCTCGCCTGCGCATATTCGCTGCCTTTCATAACGTTCGTGAATACGTTGGGAATAAAGGAATCGCCCGAGGTTGAAAACAGTCGTATCATAAAAACCCTCGGAGATTTCGTCCGCGCGCTCGACAATATGACCAGCGCGAAGATTTCAATAGTTTACGGCAAGGCGATCGGCTTGGGTTACACGCTGTTTGCGGCAAAGTCGATGGGTTACGATTTCACATACGCGTTCGCAAATGCGGAAATCGGGCTCTTTGACGGCGCTCAGGGCGCGGAAATTGAACTTGCAAAGGGCAAGGACTACGACGCGCAAAAACTTGCCGAAAAGTATTCTTCGGAACATTCCGACCCAATAAACGCCGCGAAAGGCGGATATATCGACGACATTATAGAACCCGCATTTGTAAGGCAGTATCTGATTGCCTCCTTGCAAATGCTCGTAAAGTGAGGTTTTCATGCTGAGCAATTTATTGGCAATGGTACAGGGCGACGGCTCGTATTGGGCGGGACAGCAGCGTTCCCCCGACGAACTCTATTTCGATAATTGGGGAGAGCCTTTCCTGTACGCTTTAATTGGCTTTTTGGTCGTATTTATAGGAATTGCGCTGATTATCTTCATAATCTGGCTTTTGGGGCTTATAATGCGCAAGACCAACGACCTCGAATTTCTGACAAAGAAAAAGGAAAAGTCCGTAAAACAAGCCGAAACGCCTCAAAATGCGGGAGGCGAAGTGGAAGTCGATTCGGGCGAAATTCCCGAAGAGGTAAAGGCGGCGATAGTCGCCGCGATAATGGCGTATTACGAGGAAGAGCAGCCAAAGTGCATGTTCACCGTTAAAAGAATAAAGAGGTTATAAGGAGTAAGTTATGCGTAATTTTGTAGTAACGATAGACGGTAAAAGCTATTCAGTCGGCGTAGAAGAGGTCGGAGAGAGTGAAAACGCTTCAACGGATGTAGCGGTCGAAAAGAAAGCCACACCCGTGCCTGCGCCTAAGGCAGACGCGCCCGTGAACGGAGAAAAAATCGTTTCGCCCTTCCCCGGGCTCATTAAGAAAATTTTGGTCAACGACGGCGATTCCGTAAAGAAGGACCAACCCGTCATTGTGCTCGAAGCCATGAAGATGGACAACGACATAACCGCGCCTTGCGACGGCAAAATCACCGTAAAAGTTGCGAAGGGCGCAAACGTAGAGACTAACGCGGTGCTCGCGATTATCGGCTAAGCGGAGGAAACAATGCTGAATTCGTTACTTGAAAGCGACGGAATCGGGCAAATTTTCGTCAATCTTTTCAACGACATGGGCTTTATGAACGGTTCGTGGCAGAATTATGTAATGCTGTTAATATCGTTCGTGCTCATGTACCTTGCGGTTGTGAAGAAATTTGAGCCGATGCTGTTGTTGCCGATAGCTTTCGGTATGTTTTTGATAAATTTACCGGGAGCGGAAGCCGAACTTTGGGGCAAGCCGGGCATAGATCCTTCTACGGGTCTTGTAAGCGATAAATTCGATTATGTCCAAGAAAGAGGGCTTTTATGGTATCTGTACTTTGGCGTAGATAAAGTAATTTATCCGCCGCTCATATTCCTCGGGATAGGTTGTATGACGGACTTCGGACCGCTCATCGCAAACCCCAAGAGCATGTTGATAGGAGCGGGCGCACAGCTCGGCATATTCATAGCGTTTATTCTGGCGGCGTTCCTCGGGTTTTCCGTCGCGGAAGCCGCGTCTATTGCGATAATAGGCGGCGCGGACGGACCTACCGCAATAATGGTCACCGCCAAACTTGCCGACGATTTGTTGCCTATGATAGCCATTGCGGCGTACTCTTACATGGCGCTTATCCCGATAATACAAAAACCCATCATGCGCCTTTTGACCACAAAGAAAGAGCGCACGATAAGAATGAAGCAGTTAAGACAGGTGAGCAAGATTGAAAAGATCTTGTTCCCGATAATAGTTACGCTCGTCGTCGGGTTGCTTCTTCCCGCGTCTGTTCCGCTTTTGGGCATGCTTATGCTCGGAAATCTGTTCAGAGAGTCGGGGGTTGTCGACAGACTTTCCTCGCAGGCGCAGAACGGCTTGATGAATACGGTTACGATTTTCCTCGGCGTTGCGGTGGGCTGCAAGGCGAAGGGCGAACTTTTCTTGCAGGTGCGCACGCTGTACATCATCATGCTCGGACTTTTCGCGTTTATCTGCGGCACGATCGGCGGCATACTTGTAGCGAAAGTTATGTGCAAGCTGACAAAGGGCAAGATAAACCCCTTGATAGGTTCAGCGGGCGTTTCGGCAGTGCCCATGGCGGCGAGAATTTCCGAGGACGTCGGGAGGGAGTACGACCCGCAAAATCACCTACTAATGCACGCAATGGGTCCGAACGTCGCGGGCGTTATCGGCTCGGCGATAGCGGCGGGCATCTTGCTTGCATGTTTCGGGTGACCGCGTTTTAATTCACTTTGCGCATAAAAATTAAGTTTTGACGAAGATATTTGATGTCGGAGATATTTATGGAAGGTAAAAAAGTTCTTATAACGGATACTATTTTAAGGGACGCCCACCAATCGCAGGCGGCAACCCGCATGCGTTTTGACGAAATGGAACCCGTGCTGCCCCTGTTGGACGACATAGGTTATTATTCGCTTGAAGCGTGGGGCGGCGCTACGTTCGATTCCTGTTTAAGGTTTTTGAACGAAGACCCTTGGGACAGACTTAAAAATCTCAAAAAATACTTGAAAAAGACGCCCATTCAGATGTTGTTGAGGGGGCAAAATCTGCTCGGTTACAGGCATTACGCCGATGACGTCGTCGAAAAATTCGTTGAAAAATCGATAGAAAACGGCGTAGGGGTCATAAGAGTTTTCGACGCGCTGAACGACGCGAGGAACTTGCAAGCCTCCATGAAAGCCATCAAAAAGTACGGCGCGGGCGGCAAATGCGTCTGCGAAGCGACGATTTCCTACACCACAAGCCCCGTTCACACCACGGAATATTTCGTTAAATTGGCGAAAACGCTTGAAGACATGGGCGCGGACAATATCTGCATAAAGGATATGGCAAATCTTCTGTTGCCTTTTACCGCGTATGAGCTTGTAAGCGAACTCAAAGCCGAACTCCGCCCCGAGACGAAAGTACATTTGCACACGCACAACACGTCGGGCACGGGCGACATGATAAATTTAATGGCGATACGCGCGGGAGTGGATATAGTTGACTGCGCGCTGTCGCCGCTCGGAAACGGCACTTCCAACCCCGCGACCGAGCCGCTCGTCGCCACGTTGAAGGGCACGCCTTACGATACGGGGATAGACATCGAAAAACTTCTGCCTATCGTAAAACATTTCAACGGCGTTGCCGCAAGACTTGAAAAGGACGGCTTCCTCAACGCAAAAGTGAGAAAGATCGACATCAACACGCTTTTATATCAAGTGCCCGGCGGCATGCTTTCCAACCTTATCAGTCAATTAAAGCAGGCGGGAAAGGAAGATAAACTTATGGAATGTCTCGCGGAAGTGCCCGTCGTGCGCAAAGACTGCGGATATCCGCCCCTCGTTACGCCTTCCAGCCAAATCGTGGGCACGCAGGCAGTCTGGAACGTATTGCTCGGCAGATACAAGACGATAACCGCGCAGTATAAAGATTTATTGCTCGGGAAATACGGCAAAGTTCCGGGTGACGTCAACCCCGATTTGCTGAAAATGTGCACCAAGAACGGGGAAGAGGTCATAACCTGCCGCCCCGCAGACCTTATAGAAAACGAGATGGATACGTTGACCGAAAAGGTGAAATCCGACGGGTTTTATCAAAAAGAAGAGGACGTTTTGTCCTACGCGCTGTTCCCCGAAGTTTCGACAAATTTCTTTAAATGGCGCAAGGCAAAGCAGACGGGCGTTGACAGCGACATGGCGGCAAACCCCAATAAAGTTTATCCCGTATAAAAATATTAAAAGGCACGGTGAGGGCGCAAAGTTCTCACCGTGATTTGCATTTATAATGAAAGTTGCAGTAATAGGCGCAGGGGCTTCCGGGCTGATGGCGGCATACGCCGCGGCAAAAAGGGGCAACGACGTCACCGTATTCGAAAAAAACGAGAAATGCGGAAAGAAAATCTATATAACGGGCAAGGGAAGGTGTAATTTGACAAATTGCCTTCCCGCCGCCGATTTTCTTTTAAATATTGTCTCAAACGCTAAATTTATGACGGGCGCTATTTATTCATTTCCGCCCGAAAGCGTAATGCGCTTTTTCGAGGACGGCGGACTTAAGCTTAAAACGGAGAGGGGCGCAAGAATTTTTCCCCAATCCGACAAGGCCAGCGACGTTACGAAGTGCCTTGAAAATTACTGCAAAAATTATGGCGTAAAGTTTAATTTCAACGAAAAAGTACTCAAAATCAACTGTTTACAAAGTACTATTTCAGACATAATAACCGAAAAATCGCAATATTTTTTCGATTGCGTAATAGTTTGCACGGGCGGGCTCA
>CANREX010000034.1 GCA_947629735.1 uncultured Clostridia bacterium | reverse complement strand
GGCTTTCGGGCATCGGAAGCGGCATAAGATACATAGTCGACGACTGCGCGAAGTTCGTCGCGAGGGAAATCCGCCGCGGCAACAAATACGATGGGATAATCATGGACCCGCCCAGCTACGGCAGAGGTCCGAACGGCGAGGTGTGGAAGATAGAGGACGGGCTGTTTGACTTCGTCGTGAACTGCTCGAAACTCCTCGCGCCCGAGCCGCTCTTCTTCCTCATAAACAGTTACACTACGGGTTTGCAGCCCTGCGTGATAAAGGACGTGATGACGATAGCTTTAAAGGAGTTTGCGGGCGGGATAGACGCCTACGAGGTAGGCCTGCCCACGGACGAGGGCATCGTGCTGCCGTGCGGTTGCAGCGGCATGTTCACGGGCAAAAAATACGGCGATACGCCTACGGGAGACAGTCAATGAACAATTTACAGACGGACGACCTCGCGATAGTTTACGAGGACAACCACATAATCGTCTTGTTAAAACCGCAGATGGTCGCGTGCTGCCCCGACGAGAGCGGCGACGACAACCTCTTCGACTGCGTAAAGCGCTATATCAAGACGGCGTACAACAAGCCCGGCAACGTCTATCTGGGGCTTGTGCACAGGCTGGACAGACCGACGGGCGGGGTGATGGTTTTCGCCAAAACTTCCAAGGCGGCGGCGCGGCTTTCCGAGCAGATGAAGGGCGGGGATTTCGAAAAGCGGTACTTGTGCGTGCTCTGCGGCGCGCCCTCCAACAAAAAGGCTACGCTCGAAAATTATCTGAGGAAAAACGCCGTCAACAACACGGTTTACGTCTGCACGCCCACAGAGGAGGGCGCGAAGTTCGCCTCTCTCGGCTATGAAATAAAGCAGGAAAAGGACGGGCTCGCCCTCGCGGAAGTCAACCTTCACACGGGCAGAACGCACCAGATACGCGTGCAGATGGCGGCGATAAACTGCCCGCTCTACGGCGACATGCGCTACGGCGGCGACAAGGCGATAAAGGGCAAACTCGCGCTGTGGGCGTACTCACTGCGCTTCAATCACCCCACCACGGGGGAGAGAATGAGGTTCGTCATCGAGCCACCGAAAGACGCCGAGCCGTGGCGGCAATTCGATATAAAAATCTTGAATTGAGCTCGTAAATCTTATTTTTATGGGCATATAGTGCGTTTGCGGCGGCAAAATTTATTGACAAACCGCGCGCGCGTATAGTAAAATACTTTATAATCGCGTGGCGCGCGAACATATTAAAAGCCGCAAAAGGCTTCAAACCGCGTTTTACTGCAATCAAGCCGCAGGGCGCGCGCAAGTTGCCGCAGAGCGCGGCGCAAGTTAAATTTCGCAGAAGGTGTTATCCGTATGAGAAAGAAATATAGGACAACTTTGATTTCGCTGGTGGCGGCGCTGTTGACCGCCGTACTTATTGCGGTGAGCGTTTTCGCTCTCCGCACGACTTACGTCTTTGCGTCCGACAGGTTCGTGACGATAGACGGCTCCAACGTGTTTTATACCTCGATAAGGGGCGCGGAGATAACCTCCGGCGCGGAGACGGTCACGGAAGGAGAAGGTGAAACGCAGGAAACGGAAGAGCATTATTACACCCTCTTCAAGATAGGCAAGGACGAGACGGTCTCCTACCGCAAATCTCTCGCGTACATGTGGTATTCTGGCAGCGAACACCTCGACGACGACGGCAACCCCACGGGGGAATACGAGCAGTATTACTTCGACATGACGATAGGCTTCGATAAGCTCAACTTCGAAAAATTCGTCATCGAGTTCCAGAGCCAGCAATACCTCGCTTCCGAGGACGACATCACCAAGAACTACCTCGTATTCGCGCCCAACGCCACCCAAGAGGGCTTGTTGGACATCGCTGCGGTGCGCGACATAGAAGAGAGCGTTGAAAGTTACCCCGTAAGCGTAAACGCCGCCGACAACGAGAGGATAGAAATCTCCTTCTGCGAATTCCGCAGCGGCGAAGTCACAATATCCATAAACGGCGAGCCTTCGGCTCTGTATTTCGAAAACGTCTATTTCCCCTACGCGGGCTATGTGTCGTCGGGCGACAGCGCGTGCACGCCGCTTACGTTCAGCGCGCAGTTCGCGGACGGCGCGACGGCGGCGGAGGGCGAGGACGAGCTCACCGCGGATATGAAACTCTATGAACTCAACGGGCAGTCGTTCGAGTTGTTCGCCCACGACGGCGACGGCGTGTACGACGACGCGATGGACGACGCTCCCCCCGTAATTTGCTTTACGCGCACGCCCTCTTATGTCAAGTTCGGCTCTGCGGTGGACTTCGATTATCAGGTAATAGACGTCCTCGCGACATCGCCCCGCGCGACGGCTTGCTTCTACGTGCTCTCGGGCGACCAATACAAGGCGACCGACTTCAACTACATGCAGACCGAGTACGATGAAACGGAAGATGACGACGGCGGCAGCGAAAGCGAAGGCGAGGGAGAAGGCGAAGAGGGCGAGACGGTTTACGAAAACCCGTTCATAAAGATAACCTCGGGCTCGGATATAAGGGTAATAAGGGACGAAAACACGTTCGTTCCCTCCGACTTCTTGAAGAGCAAGACGGACTACACCGTATACGGACTTATCAAGGTGTACTATGAAATCACCGACGTCACGGGTTCTTCCGCAAAGACGGACAAGGTCTTCGCCGATTGGTACGCGAAGAAAGACGCGATAGTCAACGTGTTCGACCTCAAAAAGGAGACCGTGGACGACGCGGCGAAGAAGAACACGGGCAACTTCCTCAGGATAATGGACGGTAAGGACGGCGTCACCTACGCGGCGGTGAGCGACACCAACCTCACAAAGTACAAGGAGACGATAAACGCGATAGAGGCAAGCTATCAGGCTAAAATCGACGCGGCGATAGGCGAGCTCGAAGACGGCAAGCTGTACGCGGGCGGCGAGAGCAATTTCTATCTCCCCGAATTCGATCTTTTGGCTTCCACGGCGACCGATTCCAATTCGGGCGACAAATACTGCACCTTGCAGGACTACAAGTATTCCATTTATTATAAAGGTAATACGACGGGCACTAATCTTTCCCTCGATTACAACGAGCTTTCGATTCCCTTGAACGACGCCGACGCTACCTATCGCTTCACCATTTTCGTGACGGACGAGTTCAACAACCCCATGAGATATCCCGACACGACGAGCAACGGCGCGTTTATCTGGAAAGAGATAACCACCGACGATATCTGGGACGAAGATTTCTACGATTTGTTGCCCTTCTTCGAGTTCGACGTGTCCTATAAAAAGGCTACCGCGAAGAATCCCGAATCCCTCTCCGTGGCGTACGTCGGCACGAGCTATTCGGGCGTTTCGTTCGACATAAAGGACAGCGCAAAGACGTCCACCGCGACGTACAATTTGTATATCTTCGACAGGAACGCGGCTTTTGCCGACCTCGGCGAAATCGATTACGACGAGTTTGTCGAAAACTACGAAAAGCTTTTCACGAACACCTATGCGGACGGGGTCAATACCCGCAAGTACTTCACCACGGTAAAGCCCTCGGCGGATCTGAAAGAATCGGACGCGGACTACGACGAGTTCAAGGCGATAAATTGGAATTCCACCAACGTAAGTTTCACGCCGCAGAGTGCGGAAGATTTCTACGTGGTAAGGCTCACGCTGACGGACAACCGCTCGCAGCTGAGCGACACGTACTTTGCGACGGTGCGCGCTTCCATACAGGCAAATTCGCTCAAAGGCGAAACGGAGTGGTTGCAGAACAATATCGTCTCGGTAGTTCTTCTCTCCGTGGCGGGCGTGCTGTTCATAGCGTTTGTTATACTCCTCGTCGTCAAGCCCAAGGATAAAGGCGACATCGACGAAATCTACGAGAAAGAGAAAAAGAAGGGTGAAAAGAAGAGCAAATAACGCCCCAAAATAAAAAGATTTATACGGCGTGCGCCGCCAACGGCGCACGCCGTTTTTATGTTCCCCGCTTCCCCGTCTGACGGCGGGGAAGCGGGGAACACGGGAAAAGCGGGAAAGTGGGAAAGCAGGGCACAGCGCGGGAAGCGGGGAACACGGGAAAAGCGGGAAAGTGGGAAAGCAGGGCACAGCGCGGGAAGCGGGGAGAGTAAATTTGCGCACGATTGAAAAGCGGTGTTTTCGGGCGGTTTTGTCGCTTTGTTTTGAGTTTTTACCCGCAATTTCGCCCGCGTTTTCGCTTTTTTCGGGGCGCGGGCGCGATAAATTTGTCTATTGACAACGCGTTTATTGCGTGATATAATAAAAAAGGGATATGGGCGTATTATTTAATACGACTTTTTTATCCGCAAGAAAAATTATCAAAGGATAATCGCATGGAATATCGCGACCGCTTGGTTAAAACGGAATATTTCAGCCGTAAAAATCTGACGTACTGTCTTGATTCTCTGACGAGCGTTCTCAACAGGGAGACCGTCATAGACTACATAAGCTATCTGACGGCGAACGGCAAAAAGTTCAGCCTTTTCATGATAGATATAGATAATTTCAAGAACGTCAACGACTACTACGGACACCCCGCGGGGGATATGGTGCTTAAAAAAGTCGCCGAATATTTCGTGGGGAGCGTGGGCGACGTCGGGATAGTCGGGCGATACGGCGGCGACGAGTTTATGATCGTGTTCGAGGACGTCACCGAATACGACGAAGTCTGGAAATACGGGCACAAGATAGACGCGAATATCGGCTCTGTCGTCATGGAAGGGCTGTTCAATTTCTCGGTGACAGTGTCTATCGGCGTGGCGCGTTGCCCCATTGACGGAAACGACTACGGCAGCCTGCTCACCATTGCGGACAAGGCGCTTTATCGCGCAAAGACCAAGGGCAGAAACTGCTTTATAATCTACCTGCCCGAAAAGCACGCCAAGATTTCCCTCAAAGAGGAGAGGGAAAGCCAGATGACGAGCATGCAGCTCGTGTACGAAATGTTCCGCAACCTCACGGTGGACGGGGAGGACATCGTCACGGCTATAAAAAACGTGTTCCGCAGCCTCGTCTCCAATCTGATGTATGACCATATCTGCATAGAGACGAGCGAGGGGCTCAACTTCAACGTCGTGCACGCCCTCTCGCCGAGAAGCGAATTCAAGCCCAACCCTTACGAACTGCTCACGCAGTGCGCCAATTACGCCGGCAATATCAGGCTGAGCGCCAAGAGCGAGGGCGAAGGCGAGGCGTTCGAAAAACTCATGCACGAATTCAAAAAACATAAGATAAGTTCCACTTTATACAGCAAGATTTCCGCCTACGGCGTGGACTACGGCTTTGTCCGCATAGACGCCGTCCAAACCGCGCGTATCTGGCAGAACAGCGAAGTCTCGCTTATTATGGGACTCGCCAATATGTTCGGGCTGTTGCTGCATTATCAGCACAAGACCTTGACGGAGTTGCCTAAAGTGCGGGAGAGCAAGGTGGGCGCGATTAAGTGAGAAAATGCGGCAGGCGGCGCGCTTAGGCGCGCCGCCCTTGTGCAAAGAGGGGCGAGGTTATAACTTCGCCCCTCTTCGCACGCTCCCGCTAAACGCATATAAGCGTCGCAATACTGTGTCAGGTTTACACACTCCTCGGTCACGTACTTCATTGTACGCTCCCTTCGTCGTTTGCGCACCTTCCTTGTCTTGCTTGCTTCTCTGCGTTTATAGACTTCGTAATATCAGCTCCCGCAATTTTTCACATAATACTATCGGATTCTTCGACTTCGTTCACTGCGTTCACTCCGCTCAGAATGACATGGGTGTGTTACCCTGCCCGAGGGCGTATGCCCGATGGTTTGTAGAAAATTTTTTGCGGGCAAGCAAAAATTTTCACAAAGTGGAACGAGAGACAGCGAGTGTAGTCGAATTGGTTCGGCTGGGGTATGTCACATAAAAATTCACAAGGGCATAGGCAAATTTCACAATCAAAAATAAAGTCAAATTGTGCGCGGATAAATTGTGTCCGCGCTTGATTTTTTACACAATATATGGTATAATATTTTATAGCGGTCATTCGGTCGCGAAAACGGCTTAAAGGTAAGAAAACAATGGCTGAAAAGAGTTACAATGCTGACGACCTCAAAGTGTTGGAAGGTCTGGAAGCGGTAAGGGTGCGCCCGGGCATGTACATAGGAAGCACGGGCGTTAAGGGTCTGCATCACATACTTTGGGAGATTGTGGACAACGCCATAGACGAGGCGGCAAACGGCTTTGCGGACGAGATAACCGTCACTTTGCATGCGGACGGTTCGGCTTCGGTTGACGACAACGGCAGAGGCATGCCCACCGACATAAACACAAAGACGGGCATGTCGGGCGTCGAGCTGATATTCACAAAACTGCACGCGGGCGGCAAGTTCGACAACGGCAATTACGCGTTTTCGGGCGGGCTGCACGGCGTGGGTGCGTCGGTCACGAACGCGCTTTCCAAGTGGGTGACGGTGGAAGTCCACAGGGGCACCGTGTTCACCATGCGCTTCAAGTCGAGTTATGACAAAGCCAACACAAAGTGGCAGTGCGGCATACCCGAAGCCCCCTTGCTCAACACCCGCAAAAAGACGGACAGAAAGGGCACGATCGTCCGCTTTATGCCCGACGACGAGGTGTTCGAGACGGTGGAGTGGAACTACGACGTCGTGCTCAAACGGCTGAAAGAGCTCGCCTTTCTCAACAAGGGCGTGCGCATAAATCTCATAGACGAGCGGCAACTGTACAAGACGGTGGAAGTCACGACCGAGGACGGCGGCGACATCGTGAGCGAGAGGGTCGCCCTGCCCATGAAAGAGCCCGCTTCGTTCAAGTTCGACGGCGGACTGAAAGATTTCGTCAACTTTTTAAACGACGGCAAAAGCGCGCTGTACCCCCAGCCGCTGTACTATTCCGCGATAAAGGACATACAGGTCAAGGGCGCGGCGGCGGGTAAAATCAAGATAGAATTCGCCCTTTCGCACACCAAGGACGACGACGAAAACATGTATTCGTTCGTCAACAACATAAACACGGTGGAGGGCGGCTATCACGAGATAGGCTTCCACAACGGCTTGTTGAAGGCGGTGAACGACTACGCCAAGAACAACGGCGTGCTAAAAGCCAAGGATTCGCCCTTTATAGCGGACGATATAAAGGAAGGGCTGACCGCGGTGCTCACCGTGCAGATGAACAACGTGGAGTTCGAAGGTCAGACAAAGACGAAACTCGGCAACCCCGAAGCCAAAGCCCCCGTCGAGCAGGCGGTCATCGAGGGGCTTACAGAGCTCATGAACACCCGCGGCAACAAGGCGACGTTTGACGAAATAGCCAAAAAGGCGAAGTTCGCCGCGGACGACAGGATAAAGCACCGCGCGGAAAGGGACGTGGCGAAAGCCGCTTCGTCGAGCGACGGGCTGAATTTAATAGGCAAGCTCGCCCCCTGTTCGGGCAACAACCCCGACATGAACGAACTCTTCATAGTCGAGGGCGATTCGGCGGGCGGTACGGCAAAGCAGGCGAGGGTGCGGCAGTTCCAATCGATTCTGCCCCTCCGAGGCAAGCCGTTGAACGTGCAGAAAAAGACGGCGTTGCAGGCGTTGCAGAATGAGGAAATAAAGACCCTCGTCTCGGCGATAGGCGCGGGCTTCAACCGCTCTTTCGAGGTGGACAAGACGCGCTATAAAAAGGTAATAATACTTTCCGACGCCGACCAGGACGGCATGCACATACGCTGTATTCTGCTGACGTTCTTCTTCAAATACATGCGCGAGCTTATAACCGCGGGCTACGTGTATATCGGCATGCCGCCTCTTTACAAGGTGTATAAAAAGGACGTCGTCGAGTACGCGTACGACGACAAAGAGCTTGAAGAAAAGATAAAGAAGGTCGGCAAGGGCTACTCATTGCAGCGCTACAAGGGCTTGGGCGAGATGAGCGCGGAACAGCTGTGGGATACCACTATGAACCCCGCGACGCGCAACCTTATACAGGTGACGTTGGAGGACGTTGCACAGGCTGCGGAGACGATAGAAATGCTAATGGGCGACAAGGTAGAGGGGAGAAAGCAATTCCTCGCCGAAAACGCGGACTTCAACAAGGTTGACGGGTTTATCGAAAAGGTCAACCTCGTAAAGCAGAACACGGTGGAAGAGGGCTGAGAGTATGGCAAAGAAGAAAGACGATAATTTTCAGACCGTAATTCCGCAGGGAAAGGTGTTTATGACCCCGCTCGAAGAGGTCATGCCCCAATCCATGCTCCCGTATGCGGAGTTCGTCATTTTAGACAGGGCGCTGCCCCGCGTCGAGGACGGCTTGAAGCCCGTCCAAAGGCGCATACTTTACACCATGGCGGAGATGGGGCTCACCCCCGACAAGCCGCACAAAAAATCGGCGAGAATCGTCGGCGACTGCATGGGCAAATACCACCCGCACGGCGACAGCTCGGTGTACGACGCGATGGTCAGAATGGCGCAGGACTTCAACATGCGCATGACGCTCGTGAACGGGCACGGCAACTTCGGCTCGGTGGACGGCGACTCCGCCGCGGCTATGAGATACACGGAAGCGAGGCTTGAACCCCTCGCGCTCGAACTGCTGCGCGATATTGATAAGGAGACCGTTCCGTTCTCTTTCAACTTCGACGACAGCCTTTTAGAGCCCGATATATTGCCGGGAAGATTTCCCAACCTGCTCGTAAACGGCGCGAACGGAATAGCGGTCGGTCTTGCCACGAATATCCCCACGCACAACCTCGGCGAAGTCATAGACGGCGTGTGCGCATATATCGATAACCCCCGAATATCCCTCAACGAAATGATGAAAATCATTCCCGGACCGGATTTTTCGACGGGCGGCTACATAGTCAAAAACGAACTCGTTCAGGCATATGAGACGGGCAAGGGCAGAATAACGCTGCGCGCCCGCTACTCGGTGGAAAACGGCGATAACGGCAAAAAGCAGATAATTTTCACCGAACTTCCCTTTCAGACGAACAAAGCCGAACTCCTCAGAAAGATAATGATATTGAAAGAGGAGAAGAAAGAAGCGCTTTCGGGCATTGCGGACATCGTGGACGAATCCGACCGTTCGGGCATGCGCGCCGTCATTTATTGCAGAAAGGACGCGGACGTGGACAGTATACTCAATTTCCTGTTCAAGTACACCGATCTGGAATGTTCTTTCGGCATAAACATGGTGGCGATTGCGGGCGGCAAACCCCAACAGCTCGGGCTGATAGATATAATTAAATACTACGTCGTCTACCAGCGGCAGGTGATTATCCGCAGGACGAAGTACGAGCTGAAAGAAGCCGAAGCCCGTTGCCACATTTTGGAAGGGCTGATAATCGGCGTGCACAACATAGACGAAGTCATAAAGATAATCAAATCTTCGGAGTCTACGCCCGTCGCGCGGACGCGGCTGATGGAGACGTTTTCGCTCAGCGACAGGCAGGCGCAAGCCATTCTCGATCTGCGCCTTGCAAGGCTCGCGAAGCTGGAAATCAAAAAGCTCGAACAGGAACTTGCCGAGCTCAAAAAGAAGATTGCCCGCTTGCAGGCGATTTTGGCGAGCCGCGACGAACAGATGGCGCTCGTCAAGAGCGAGATGCGGGAGATAAAGGACAAATATCCCTGCCCGAGAAAGACGGAGATAGTCGAAAAGGTTGAAGATATCAAGGTGTTCAGGCAGGACATCAAACGCGCCGCCACCGATTGGGCGATAGCGATAACCGAGGGCGACAACGTCAAATTCATAGATAAATTGGAATTCGACCAGAAGTACAAGAAGCCCTTGCCCGCCACGTTCCGCGCGGACGGACTGTTCAAAAAGCTGATATTCACCCGCTCGGACGGGGGCGTGCTGCTGTTTACAAACTACGGCAACTGCGTGAAGATAGACCTCAACTCGTTCGACGCCACGGGTTACGGCGGCGCGGGCATAAAGCTGAAAGAATTCTACGACGGCGCGCTGCGCGGCGAAAAGCCCGTAGCCATATTCCCCGCTGGCGAAAATATGCCGACGGGCGACGTGCTGTTCTTCACCAAACAGGGCACGGTAAAGCGCACCGCATGGGAAGAATACGACGTGTCGCGCCCCGTATATCCCGCGATCAAGCTGAAAATCGGCGACGAAGTGCTCGCCGTCGAAAGTTTCATAGAGGACGAAAACAACACCATGATATTCGTTACGGCGGAGGGCATCTGCCTCAACGCGGACAAGGACGATATCCCCCGTCAGGGCAGGGCTACGGGCGGCGTGCGCGGAATTCTGCTGAACGAGGGCGACAGCGTGCTTTTTGCGACCCAGATATACGGCGAGGGGGAAATCATAATAGTTTCCGATTCGGGCGCGATAAAGAGGGTCATCGCCTCGCTGTTCCAGCCGATAGGCAGGGGCAGAAAGGGCATGATGGTTATAGACGGCAAGTCCCGCGTGGCGTTCGCCGACTACGTGACAGTGCCGTACAAGCTCGCCATCGTGCGCGACGACAATTCGTTGGAGGAGATAGACACGGAGGATGTCTCCATAGAACCCCGTTCTTCCAAGGGCAAACCGCTTGCGCGCGCCTCTTCGGTAGTGCGCGTCGCGGCGCTCAAATACCGCTCGGAATACGCCGACGGCAACATGCAGATAAAATTTTAAAAGGTCTTTGCCGCCCGCAAAACAAGCGGGCGGCAGCGTCGCTTTTAAGAGGTGAAAATTTTGATTAAAGACTACGTAGACGCGGCAATATGCCGCAAACAATGCGATTTGGTCCTAAAAAACGCCAACTATGTCGACGTGTTCTGCGGCGAGATAAAGAGGGGCGATATAGGCGTCGTCGGCGGGCTTGTCGTCGGCGTCGGGAATTACGGCGGGAAGGTGGAAGTCGATTGTTCATCCTCTATCGTCTGCCCCGCGTTTACGGACGGACACGTGCATATCGAAAGCTCCCAGCTCTCCCCCGAGGAATACGCCGGGCTCGTCGTCCCCCGCGGCACGACCTGCGTCGTCGCCGACCCGCACG
Source organism: uncultured Clostridia bacterium (assembly GCA_947629735.1). GTDB lineage: Bacteria > Bacillota > Clostridia > Christensenellales > Borkfalkiaceae > Coproplasma. The sequence continues at coordinate 1,042 of CANREX010000034.1, read as the reverse complement.
AGATAACCAACGTCTGCGGGATAAGCGGCGCGGAATATATCATGAACGCTTCGGCGCGCGTTCCCCTCGACGTCAAACTCATGCTGCCGTCCTGCGTGCCCGCGACCCCGTTTGAAACGAGCGGCGCGGCTCTTTGCGGCGGGGACATAGAAAGGGAGATAAAAAAGGAGGGCTTTTTCGGGCTGGGCGAGTTCATGAATTTCCCCGCCGTCACGGGCGGCGATGACGAGGCTATGAAAAAGCTGGAAGCGGCGAAAGCGCAATTTAAAATTTGCGACGGTCACGCGCCATCGCTCTCGGGCAACGCGTTGAACGCATATATCTGCGGCGGGATTTCCACCGACCACGAATGTGAAAGCGAGCAAGAAGCCCTCGAAAAGGTCTCCAAGGGAATGTACGTCCACCTGCGCTACGGCTCTTCCGCCCGCAATCTCCTTTCCGTCATAAAGGGCGTTACACCCCGCAATATGCGCCGTTTTTTGCTGTGCACGGACGATTGTCACGCCGAACAGCTGAAAACGCGCGGGCATATCGACGAGGCGCTGCGCGCGGCGGTCAAGGCGGGCGCAGACCCGATAGCGGCGGTCACCATGGCGACGCTCAACGCCGCGGAGTGTTACGGGCTTAAATTCAGGGGAGGTATCGCGCCTTTCTGGCTTGCCGACCTTGTCGCCGTGGACGACCTTGTAAACTTCAACGCCCGCCTCGTATTCAAGGGTGGCAAGCTTGTCGCAAAAGACGGCAAACCCCTCTTCGACACGTCAAAACGCTATCTGCCCGACTCCGTTTTGAACACCGTTCATTTAAAGCGCGACCTCGTGCCCGACGACTTTATCCTAACGTTAAAGGGCAAAAGGGCAAAGGTAATGACAATTCTTCCCGGCGGCGTCGTTACGGGCTGCGAGGTAGAGGAAGTTCCCTCTTCAAACGGCGACGTGTGCATAAAGGGCACCGACATTTTAAAACTTGCGGTAGTGGAACGCCATAAACTTACGGGCAACATAGGCAAGGGACTTTTCAAAGGTTACGGCTTCAAGGGGGG
>CANREX010000033.1 GCA_947629735.1 uncultured Clostridia bacterium | reverse complement strand
TCGAGGAATATGTTGAACGACGGTATATTCCTCAACAACAGAATAGTGACCTGTGTTGTCGCCAATTCCTGCAAGAATGCCAATGCTTCTTCGGCGTTCGCAAACGGGATAATGTCGGTTTCGGCGTTTATGATAATCAGAACTTCGTCAACAACCTCGATAATTTCTGAGAGATTGCCCTCCAAAATTGCGAATAGCTGTCCCAAAAGAACCATTACCAGCCCGACTAAAAATGAATAGAGGAAAAACTCCACTATAAACATTAAAAGCGCGATTATCGCCGTGCGCTGCGTTATTTTGACCGCCTCGCCGCGGTTGAGGTTAAGCACGAACGAAACGGTAGCTATAAAATACAGGGGAATGACAAGACTGCCAAGACTTCTCATGACCTGAATAACCGTGCCGAAAGTACCGTCTATTTTAAAGGACATTACGGCGCGGATAACGGTTATGACGTCCAACTGCTCGAATGCAGTCAAAGCTATTTGAGCTTGAGTGAGCGCATTCAGCACAACAAAATAGGTGGCAATCTGCGATATGAAAAAGAATACTATCGAAACATAGCGCAAAAACACAAATCCGCTGCGTTTGCCGTATGCGAGAGTTTCATAAACATTCATCTTGAGTAACCCCAACAAATATAGCCGTATTTACCATGTAAATCTTTATTTATGATTATAGCTCATTATTACTGCGGTTGTCAATTTTAATTTTCCGGACGACAGAAAAAACGTCAAATATACGCGTATTTTTTGGGGCTTTTTAAGGTGTTCTACCCCCCCCCGCGAAAATACGCGAAAATTGCGGAAATTTGCGATTTTTTTGTTGACATCTCAATATTTCGGGAATACAATAAAACCATGGTTATTTGCTTTTCGGGGCGCGATCCGACCGCAACCCGACATAGCGAAAAAGCAACCGTATAAGGAGTAAAACATGAAAAAATTTGCAGTAAAATTGGGCGCGTGCGCTCTGTCCGCCTGCATGTTCACAGCGGTTTTCGCCGGCTGCGGCAAAAAGGCTTCTACCCCCCCCCGGGAGGTTTCGGCAACTGACGTAACATACCGCGACGACGGCGCTTATACCACGACGCTTACCGTTGACGGCGATACGATAGGCAACGTCGCAGCTTCCGATATCGAAGTGAACTATGCGGTTTTCGACAGCGAAGGTTACAACACCGCGCTTCAAAACGCGGAGCAGGGAGCGACTGTTTCGTCAAAAGATTATCAGGAATATAAGACAGCTCAAGTAAACAACGTATCTCTCGCGGGCGACAGCCTTACAATAAATTTTGAAGACCCCTCTGCTGACGAAAATCACACGGACAGCTATCTCGTGCTTCTTCCCGACAAGGCTACGTACGGCGTTGTAGACGTAAACTTTACGGAGTATAAAGTAACCCCCAACGTGGACGGAGTGCTTGCCTCTTCTGCTACCAATAAAATAACCTTACAGCTCGACGAGGGCGAGTTTATTACAAACGCCCCGAAAGACGTGATTTCTCTGCGCGGCTCGTTCTCGAAGATGACGGTGGAAAGCGTATCTTCGAGCGGCAAAAACCTCACCTTGCAACTTACGGGTCATCCCGCGATGCTTGCCGCCGCAAATTCCTATGTAGACGGCATAATCGACATCGACGAGAGCGCGATAAAGGACGCGGGCAAAGGTGTGTCCGTTAAAATTCCCATTAAGGAACAGTCGGCTTACTTTGCAGCCGACGAGCTTGAAATCGTAGGCTCGAACGTGCTCGTCCCCTTGAAGGTGATTGACTGCGGCACGCCCATTGACCAAATAAGCGCGAGCAATATAACCTTTGACGCCACAAGCGATATTTCCTGCACGGCGGTGAGAAAGATTGACAATGAAACTCTTCTTCTGACGCTCAACGTTGCGGACGCGACCGATAAAAACGCCGTTGCCGAAAAGCTCGACGGAAAGACCGTCAAAATAAAAGACTACGAGTTTACGGCTTCGTTCGGCTCGGCTACTTTCTATCCCGTATTCGATTACGTCGATACTAAGGATAATGGCGCAAAACTTGAATTTACCCTTGAACTGTACGCCAAATCGGGCGAGTTTATGGGTGCGCTCAACGCAAGTGAATTTGCCTTCGGCGGCGACTTCGCGGAAGCGACGGACGTCTCCGTGAAGAACACGGGCGACACCACGGCGGAGCTTATATTCACCGTTCCCTCTAAGGGGCAGAATCAGGAATCCCTCGATATGGACGGCACGGTCGTCATAAAGGCGGGCGCGCTCAAAAACGTTTGGGGCACTCCCACCGACGCGGACGTGGAGTATACCCGCGACTATGCGCAGGACAGCATGGGCAGAGACCTCAGCAATACCGATATCGATACGATAAAAGACATAGTCGGCGGCTTCGGCAACACCACTTTCGGAACTATAACGAGCGTTGCTTCGGGCGCGATTTCGGGCGTAGAAGCAGTTATGACCATTCTCGACATAACGGGCGTATGCCCCAGCAAGGCTTCGCAGACCCTCTCGATTTTGAAAGACGTTCAAAAGGACGTTCAGACGACGCTCACCCTTGTAAACAGGCAGTTGGACATAATGAGGGATATGCAAAAGCAGGAATACAAAACCGCACTTTCGACTTTTGAAGAGAAGGTTGAATCGCTCAAAAACTCAACCGAGACGATATCTACATATCTTGAAAACGGCAGAGAGCAGCTTGGGCTTCAAGAACCCGACACCACAAACGAAGAGGCTTGCAAAACGTATGCGACAAGCCTTATTAACGGTATACAGGAACTTGAAGCAGACAGCAAAGGAACAGCCGACACGACGTTTAAAGATTTCACTTCGGCATATCAGACTTTAATCGATACTTACAACACGGTTGCGGGAGCGGCTACGCAGACAGGCTCTAATAACCCTATGGCGATATATGATACGTATCTCACCCTTATATATAATTTTGAGACGCAAACATATTCCGACAGAATGGCTCAAAGGCTGAATATAGCTTATGTTCTGCGCAGTGCGTTTGCCTATGTCTCGCTCTGGTACGGTTGTAATTTCAATAACGGCACTCTGAAAACTGCAAAGGGACTGATGGCAAAGTTTGAGGATATGATAGACAACGACACCGACGACTTCTTTATCAGCGAAGAGCAATGGAAAACTCCGACCGCAGGTCAAGAAACAGATAATTTCACAGTCCTTAAAAATACGACAGAACAAACGTATTGCTATGTCATTGGCAGGGTTTTTAAGAGAAAAACATGGGAATCGTGTGTGGAGATGGAAGGTGCAATCGGACCTGTAGGTGATAACCCCTATAAATTCGATGGCTGTAACTTTGACGACGACCAACTCAATAATTTCATAAGCCGTATGCAGGGAAGAAGTATCACGCAGGAGTTGGAGCTTGCGGGGTTCGTTAAATGCAACGAGGATGATAATAAAAGTTTCACGACAGCGGGCGTGGCGTTTAAATCTTACTCCGGTGACGATAAGTGGCATATATGGTATGATTCCAAATTAAATTTCACTTACGCCCAATATTGGTATGCATATATAATGGACTATAACTCTGAAACAATGAGTACAATAAAAACTTATTGGGATTGGGAAGACAAATGTTATCAATCTTATGCATGTTGGGGAGCTTGGTAATAGACAGTAAAAATCATGAAAGCGGCGGGCGCGAAAATTCGCGCTCGCCTGTATTTTTGCGGCTTCCGTTCTACTCAAAACCAAAACCGCGCGCGGGCATTTCCCCCTCGCACGGTTTATAAATAAACTTTGCCTAATCTGCTTGACAAACGTAAAACAATGTCGTAAAATAATATCACAAAGGGGAACCCAAAGCGGTTGACCTCGATAGTATTTTAAAAAATAACCGTCAAGCGTGCAACTTTATGGCGGTTATTTTTTTGTGCGCTTAATTGCTATGTACTCGATTTCGTCGAGCAACAGTTCAAGCTGTTTTAAAAGCTCGCAGAGCCGCGAGGTTAACTCGCTTAACTCGTTCATAAGCACCACCTCCCATTCAGAAAATGAATCATCATTTCCCCCCCTGAGAGGTCAACCGCCTGCAAGGATTCCCCCTTGCTTCGAAAATCAGTATAACAAGTATATATTCTTTGTCGGCTTTTGTCAATTAAATTTTATTGCAACAAAGTTCAACATATGATATAATTGTGATATGAATAAAAAAAGTTTTAAGGGGCTTTTTGCACTCCTTTTGTCGATAATATTGTGTTTTGCCGCCTGTCTTTTGGGGTGCGGCAAAAAGGACGAAGAGCCGCAATATATCAAAATGGGCGACGATGGAACGTGGGGGATATACCTCTATATGTGCGGGTCGAATCTGGAAACAAATTTCGGCGCGGCGGGGAAGAATTTAGACGAGATACTCGCCGCAGATATCCCCGACAATGTCAATTTCATAATTCAGACGGGCGGGGCTAAAAAGTGGCGTTCGCACGATATAGATTCGTCTTCCATCACCCGCTTCAAAGCCGAAAACGGGGAGCTTGAAACTTTGAGCAGCCTGCCCCTTTCGAATATGGGCGACAGCAAAACGCTTGAAAGTTTTCTTACCTTCTGCGTGCAGAATTATCCTGCGGCGAATATGTGCGTGATAGTCTGGGACCACGGCGGCGGAAGTTTGGAGGGGGTTGCCAACGACGAGAATTTCGGCTACGACGCGCTTTCGCTTAAAGAGATGAACGACGCTCTCTCTTCCGTGCAGAAAATCATGACCGACAAGTTTGAAATGATAGGCTTCGACGCCTGTCTTATGTCCAACTACGAAACGTTGGATATGCTCTCGCCGTACACCCGATACGTCGTAGGCTCGGAAGAGATAGAGCCTTCGGGCGGCTGGGATTATCGCTCGCTTATTTCGGGGATTACGCAAGAAGGGAACGGCGAAACTCTCGGCAAAGCAATCTGCGACGGGTATTTTGAAAAATGCACGGACGAAGGCAAGCAGTCCACCGCCACTTTGTCGGTTACGGATATCGAAAAGTTCCAAACCGTAAAATCTGCGTTCGACGGCTTGACGGCAAAAATGTTCCAATCGGTCGAGCAAGCGACGGGAATACGCGCCGTAGCGCAGAGTGCGAACGAGGCGCAGAAGTTCGGCGGAAACTCCAAAAGCGAGGGTTACAGCAACCTCATAGATATGAAGCACTTTGCCGACAACGCGGTGGATATCGACGGCTCTTCCGCCTTATCCCAAGCGATAGACGGGGCGGTTATATATGAAGTCCACGGTAGGGCAAAGAGCAAGTCGGGCGGAATCTCCTTTTTCTATCCCTTCCATTTCGACGGCGAGCAATATGAAAAGTATTATTCAAGTATTTGCCCGTCGGAAAGCTATAAACAGTATTTAAACGCCGTGTACGGCTCGATTCCCGACGACCCTATACAATTTATCGACAGCGGCAGCATAGCCGCAGACGGGTCGTTTTATATCAAACTTTCGGAGAGTTCCCGCAACTACATTTTGTCGGTTGATTTCGACTTGTTGGAGTTTATCTTTTTGGACGACTATACTAAGCCTTTGCCCAAATTTTCGCTGAGCCATCTCGGACGGGATAACGACAGGTTGAGCAACGAGGAGGAGCTTACATATAACAGCAATTTCAGGGGTATCTGGCTGTCGCTCAACGGGTGCAAGCTGTACGTTACGCCCATTGAAAGCACCGACGAATACATAATTTTCACCGCGCCCATTAAATTGAACGGCGAAAGCACCAATCTTCGGTTTGCGTTCGTGTGGGACGATAGTTACACCGGCGGCGGATATTATAAAATACTCGGCGCGTGGGACGGGATAGACCCCGTTACGGGCATGTCCGATAAAGAACTTAAAATAATCACGCCCGACGACGAAATTTCGGTCATATATCCATACCGCGAATTTACGCCCGTATCGGACGAGCACATAGAAGCCGACGACGAAGTCATGCGCGAGGTACTTGTCCCCAAAGGCGATTATCAGATTTACGAAGACCCGCTTTCAAGCTATGCCTATGTCTATCAGTTTGTCGTGACCGATATTTTCGGCAATACGCATTATTCCGACGTGGCGTTGTTCTTTATGAATTATTCTTACGAAGACCTCAAAGAAAATCCCCTGCCGGACGGCACTTACGCCGCAAGTATCGAAGAAATTTACGATATGTCCGATATTTCGATATTGTAAAAATTTTTTCCTATATAGTGCTTGCACAAAAATTATACGCCGTTCGGTTGAACGGCGTTGTTTTCAGCCTATAAAAACGGGGCAAGCGGAAATGTTTGACTTATTGATATATTTAGGCTAAAATTACATAAAACGCAGCGCATTAAACAGCAAAGCGATTGGCTTTGTTGTCAACGCCGACTGCGGAAAGATTTTACTTTATCTACTACCGAAAAAGGTGGAAATCTTATAATAAGTCGCACAAAAATCAAATAAAATAACAGTGAGAGGTATTCGCCTTGAATATCAAAAATTTTTTTGTAAATATGGCGAAGGGGGCGGCGATAGGCGTCGCGATGATAATTCCCGGGGTTTCGGGCGGAACGCTTGCCGTGCTCTTGAAAATTTACGACAAGATGATAGAGAGCATAAGCGGGCTGAGAAAGCACTTTTGGGAGAGCGTCAAATTCCTTTTCCCCATACTTTTGGGGGTGGCAGTGGCGTTTGCGGCGGCGCTTGTGCCGTTGAAACTCGCGCTGAAATACGCTCCGTTCCCCACCGTTCTGCTGTTCGCGGGGCTGATGACGGGCAGTTGTCCCAAACTCTTTTTCGACGATAAAAAGAACGGTTTTAAGGCCACGGACATCATAGCCGCTGCGCTGCCTCTCATAGCGGTGATAGGCATTTGTTTTATCCCCGGCATGAGGGAAGCCGACCTTTCCTCTGCTATGCCGTGGTATCAGTATATTCTCGTCGGGATAATCGGCGTTGCGGCGTCGTGCGCGCTCGTCGTGCCCGGGATAAGCGGAAGCATGCTGCTTATGATTTTCGGCTACTACGAGCCCGTTTTGGGGCTGTTTACCTCGATTTTCAAAACTCCGCTGCACTCTGCCTCGGTGCTCGCGTGTTTCGGCGTGGGCGTGGTGTTGGGCTTCTTCACGATAGCGAAGATAATGCAGTTGCTGCTGACAAAGCTGCCCCGCGCGACGGGCTGGGCGATATTCGGGTTCGTCGTCGGTTCTATCCCCGCGATAATCATAACGTTTTTCAACAAATACGGCGCGGCTTCGCTAAACGTCCTGCACATATCCCTCGGCGTTTTGGCGTTTATAGTCGGTGCGATTTCCACTTACTTGCTCACTAAATATGCGGAAAAACACATGTCTGACGGAGAACATATGAACGGGGAAGACATGAACGACGACGCAACCGTTCCGCCGCAAATGAGCGAATAGACATATCTTTCGCGGCGCATATGCAGCTTAGAATAATAAATTACAAATGGCGCGGCGGGTATAATTGCCCGCCGCGCCATTTGTATTCCGCAACTTCTTAAAACGGTTATACCCGCCTTAACCCTTCAAAACGATTATGCCCCGCCTTTAAGCGAGGTTTTGATATTTTCGCAGCAGGCGCAAATGATTTCAAGACACTCGCCGATAAGCTCCGCAGCCTCCTTGTCGAGGGACTTCTTCTTTATGCCGTCGTTGATTATCACCGCGGCGTAATTAAAGGAAGAAAACAGGTTTTTCAGCATGGGCTGCTGCTCTTCGTACGGCTTTGACGAGGCGACGAAGAAGTCATACACCGCCTGTATTTCCTGCCCGAGCTTGGAAAACTGCGAGACGTTGCGCGTTTGAGCTATCCCGCCGGCGCGTTCCCCGACCTTGTCCAACAGATCGCACAGCCGCAAATCTTCGAAATCCATCTCTTCTCCTTTCCGCCTTAAAACAGCGGGCTTTTTATACGGCTTTTCGGCAGCTTATAAACGACTTATAAACCGCTTAAACACAGCTCATAATCGGTTCAAAAAATTTGTGCGTTTGCCCTCTTAGGGAGAGCAAACGCACGCGTAAAAACTGTAAAATCAAACTTCGGTATCGCCCTTGCCGTAAGCGGGGTTGATTATGGGCGACATGTTCTTGTATTCCTTTACGCCCGTGCCCGCGGGAATGAGCTTGCCGATAATTACGTTTTCCTTCAAGCCCATGAGGGGGTCTACCTTGTTCTTGATAGCGGCTTCCGTGAGCACCCTTGCCGTCTCCTGGAAAGAAGCGGCTGAAAGGAAACTTTCGGTGGAAAGCGACGCCTTGGTTATGCCCAAAAGAACGCGCTTTTGCAGTGCGGGCGCGCCGCCTGCGGCGATCGCCTTCTGGTTCTCTTCCTCGACCGTGAACATATCCACCGTCTCGCCGGGGAGAAGGTCGGTATCGCCCGAGCTTTCAATCTTGACCTTTTTGAGCATCTGGCGCACGATGATTTCAACGTGCTTGTCGTTTATATCGACGCCCTGCGAACGGTAAACCGACTGAATCTGTTCGAGGATATAGTCCTGTACGCCCTTCACGCCCTGAATCCTCAAAATATCCTGGGGATAAACCGAGCCCGCGTTGAGCACGACGCCGGGGGTAACCGTATCGCCCGTCCTGACTTTGAGTTCGGCGTTGAAAGGAAGGGAATAATCTTTCTTGACCTCGCCCGTGACGGGGTCTTTTACTATAACGTGTTTGAGGTTGTCTGTATCGTCTATAACGACCTTGCCCGAGACTTCGCACAGCGTAGCGCAGCCCTTGGGTTTGCGCGCTTCGAAAAGCTCTTCGACTCTGGGCAGACCTTGGGTGATGTCGCCCGTAGCCGCAATACCGCCCGTGTGGAAGGTACGCATCGTGAGCTGGGTGCCGGGTTCGCCTATGGACTGTGCCGCGATTACGCCGACCGCTTCGCCCGGCATTACGGGTGTGTTGGTCGCCATGTTCTTGCCGTAGCACTTCGCGCAGACGCCGTAGCGGGAATTGCAGGTGAATACCGAGCGTATGCTTACCTGTTCTATGCCCGCGGCGACGATATTTTTCGCAATCTCGTCGGTGACGAATTGGTTCTGCGCGCAAAGCACGTTGCCGTCCTTATCCACGACGTCCTCGGAGACGAAACGCCCCTGAATTCTGTCTTCAAGCCCTTCTATGACTTCGCCGTTAGGTCCGATTATCGCCTTGACTATCATGCCGCGTGGTTTCTTGCTGCCCGCCATGCAGTCCTCTTCCCTTACTATTACGTCCTGCGAGACGTCCACGAGCCTCCTCGTCAGATAGCCCGAGTCCGCCGTTTTGAGCGCCGTATCGGCAAGACCTTTACGTCCGCCGTGCGAGGAGATGAAGTATTCCAGAACGGAAAGTCCCTGTCTGAAACACGACTTAACGGGAACTTCTATCTTCTTGCCCTGGGGGTTTACCATCAGTCCGCGCATGCCCGAAAGCTGCTTCATCTGGTCGATAGAGCCGCGCGCGCCCGAGTTCGCCATCATCCATATGGGGTTGAACTTATCGAGCGACTTTTTGAGTTCGTCCGTAACCGCGTCCGTCGCCGCGTCCCACGCGTTTATGACCGCGTTGTAACGCTCTTCCTCGCGCAAAAGTCCGCGCTGGAATTTGCGCTCTATCTGCAAAACCCTCTGCTCGGTCTCTTCCACTATCTGCTGCTTTGCGGCGGGTATGTGCATGTCGAATACCGACGTGGTTATCGCGCCAACCGTGGAATATTTGTAGCCCAGAGTCTTTATCTTGTCGAGTACGTCCGCAGCCCTCGGCGCGCCGCCCGTCTTGAAGCAACGCTCTACTATCTTGCCGAGCTGCTTCTTGCCGACCGCGACGTTGTCGCCCAAGAACTCATATGAAATTTCGTACTTCAAGTAGTCTTCTTTCTTCTCGCGCTTGACAAAGCCCAAGTCCTGCGGCATCTGGTTGTTGAAGATTATCCTGCCGACGGTGGTCTTTACAAGCCCCGTAACCGTCTCGCCGCAGAAAGGCGATTTCTCGTCCGTTATCTTTACGATTCTGCGGACGTAGACCTCGTCCTGCATGTGGACGTATTTGGTCTGGTAAGCCATCATGACTTCGTCTTCGGAGATATACGCGCCGGGCACGTACTTTTCCGCGCCCTCGTCGCCTTCCGCACATTCGACAAACCTGTCGCCCGTCCACTTATAGAACTTGCCCTCTTCGCGCCTTATTATCGTGAGGTAATACGCGCCCATGACCATGTCCTGCGAGGGCTGCATTACGGGCTTGCCGTCGGAAAGTTTCAATATATTGTTGGAAGAGAGCATCAAAAATCTCGCTTCCGCCTGCGCCTCTATCGAAAGGGGAACGTGCACCGCCATCTGGTCGCCGTCGAAGTCCGCGTTGAACGCCGTACAAACGAGAGGGTGTATCTTAATCGCCCTGCCCTCTATCAGCACGGGCTCGAACGCCTGTATGGAAAGCCTGTGAAGTGTGGGCGCGCGGTTCAGGAGAACGGGGTGTTCCTTTATGACCTCTTCCAGAACGTCCCAAACCATGGGTTTTGCGCGCTCTACCGTCCTCTTCGCGCTCTTTATGTTGTGGCACTGCCCGCTTTCGACGAGCTTTTTCATCACGAAGGGCTTGAACAGCTCTATCGCCATCTCCTTGGGAAGTCCGCACTGATAGAGTTTGAGTTCGGGTCCTACGACTATAACGGAACGTCCGGAATAGTCGACGCGCTTGCCCAAAAGGTTCTGGCGGAATCTGCCCTGCTTGCCGCGAAGCATGCCCGAGAGCGATTTCAATTCCCTGTTTGAAGGTCCGAGGAGAGCCTTGCTGTGCCTGCCGTTATCAATCAATGCGTCTACGGCTTCCTGCAACATTCTCTTCTCGTTCTTTATTATCATGTCGGGAGCGCCGAGCTCCTTCATTCTTTTAAGCCTGTTGTTTCTGTTTATTACTCTGCGATATAAATCGTTCAAATCGGAAGAGGCAAATCTGCCGCCGTCGAGCTGCACCATGGGGCGGAGTTCGGGTGGAAGGACGGGAAGAACGGTGAGTATCATCCATTCGGGTCTGTTCCCGCTCTTGCGGAAGGCTTCGAGAATCTCTATCCTCTTTATCGCTTTGAGCTTTTTCTGACTCGCCGAGCTGTTTTCGATTATCGCCTTTGTCTCCGCGCACTCCTTTTCGAGGTCCACCGCCATAAGAAGTTCGCGGATAGCCTCCGCGCCCATTCCAACTTTAAGACCGGTGACGTCGCTTTCGCCGTACTTTTCCTCGATGTCGCGCAGTTCCTTTTCGCCTATCACCTGCTTGTATTCGAGGGTGGGCACTGTGCCGGGGTCGATTACAACGTAGGAGGCGAAATATATTACCTGTTCGAGCGCCTTGGGGCTCATGTCGAGGATAAGACCTATCCTCGAAGGAACGCCGCGGAAATACCATATGTGCGATACGGGCGCGGCGAGCTCGATATGTCCCATTCTCTCGCGCCTTACCTTTGCGCGGGTGACTTCAACGCCGCACTTCTCGCACACGACGCCCTTATAGCGGATGCGCTTGTACTTGCCGCAGTGACATTCCCAATCCTTCATCGGTCCGAAAATGCGCTCGCAGAACAAGCCGTCGCGCTCGGGTTTCTGTGTTCTGTAATTTATGGTTTCGGGCTTGGTGACCTCGCCCTTGGAAAGTTCCCTTATCTTTTCGGGGGAAGCAACGCCGATCTTAATTGAACAGAAATCGTTTAATTCAAACATTATCTTTACCTCCCTTAGTCCTCTTTGCCCTCGTCGGAATCGTCATCGTCGTCGAACAGCGTGAACTTGTCGCCCAAGTCGTCATCGTCGCCGAAGTCGTCCATATCCTCGTCGGTGAACAGCTCCTTGGAGGCGAATTCCTCGTCCTCTTCGTCGGGCTCGAACAGCGAGATATCTCCGATATCCTCGTCCTCTTCGTCCGCCCTCGGGGCGATTTCGAATTCCTCTTCGGGGAGTTCTTTCTCCCTGTCCTCCGCCTCGCGCACCCTCGCGTTGGGGATAGCTTCGTCGTCCTCGTCGAGCTCGTGAATAATGAGCTCTTCGTTGTTCTCGGTGAGCACTTTGACGTCGAGAGCGAGCGACTGCAATTCTTTGAGCAATACCTTGAACGCTTCGGGAATTCCCGGTTCGGATATGTTGTTGCCCTTGACTATGCTTTCATACGTCTTTACGCGCCCTACGATATCGTCCGACTTGACGGTCAATATCTCCTGCAAGACGTGCGCCGCGCCGTACGCTTCGAGCGCCCACACTTCCATTTCGCCGAAACGCTGTCCGCCGAACTGCGCTTTGCCGCCGAGGGGCTGCTGCGTAACGAGGCTGTAAGGTCCTATCGAACGGGCGTGGATCTTGTCGTCTACGAGGTGGTTGAGCTTTATCATATACTGCACGCCCACGGTGACCCTGTTTTCAAAGGGTTCG
>CANREX010000032.1 GCA_947629735.1 uncultured Clostridia bacterium | reverse complement strand
AAAATCTGCGTGCAAAGTGCGGGGCGAGCAGGTCGGTTATGTCGTTGTCGGGAGAGTAGGGGGCGTACAGCATGCCCTCGGAGTTTTCTATAAAGCGCAAAAAGCCCTTCAATTTGTGTATTTCCCCCGTTACCTTGTCGCGCAGCGCAGTCATTTCCATGACGGCGGGCTCGGCGTACATGTTTCGCACCGCCCCGCCGCGCGCTATTATCAGCCTGATATATCCGAACGCCGTCTGTTCTTTCAGCTGGTCGCAGCTGCGCAAGACGAGCGCTATGTCTTCAAGGCATAATTTATCGAGCGCGCGCAGCTTTTTCTTGACCCGCTCGCACTTTTCGCCGTCCGGCGTCACCTCGCGCAGTTCGTAGCCCAGCCCCAGCTGCAAATCCCTCTCGCGGGTGATTATGCAGTCCCTGTCTTTGAACGCTTCGAACACCGCGGTGAAAAAACATTCCTCGCTTCCGTCTACCAAATAATAAGTCATCTCGTCACACTATGTACCGCAATTCCGCCCGAGCCGAGTATGAAGTCGCCTTTGCCGAGTCGGATTTCGCCGCCGCGTACGATGTCGCCTTTGCCGTGTTAAATTTCGCCCGTCAGCGCGCTGAGAGCTACCTCGGAGGAGGAGAACATGCTCAGCTGCTCGTCGATTTCCCGCCTGCCGTCTATGGCGAGCGCCGCCCGCACGGCTTGCCCGCTTTCCGAGCCGTAAAATTTGCCCTTGCAGGTTATAAAGTGCTTCGCCCGCTTTATTATTATGTGCATTTTTGCGAGATTATCGAACCCGAGCGCGGTAAATTTGCGCGCCTGCATTATCCTGTACGCGCCCTTCGCCCCTATCCCGGGCACTCTCAGCAGCATTTCGAGGGGAGCTGTGTTGACTTCCACGGGGAAAAGGTGCATGTTTTTGAGTGCCCACGCGCATTTCGGGTCGTATTCGGGGGAGAGGTTTTCGCCCGCGCCGCATATCTCGTCTACGTCGAAGCCGTAAAAGCGTATCAGCCAATCCGCCTGATACAGCCTGTGCTCGCGCAGCAGCCCAGCCCCGCAGGAGGGCAGGCGCGCGCTCTTCACGACGGGGATATAGGAGGAGTAGTAAACCCTTTTCAGCCCCATTTTTCTGTACAATGCCTCGGTAAGGCGGAGGATTTCCCCGTCGCTTTCGGGGGACGCGCCTATTATCATCTGCGTAGTCTGTCCCGCGGGGATTATCCTGCCCTTGCGCACGTGATTTTCGCTCTCGCATATCTGGGCGAGGCGCAGTTTTTTCATGGGATTCAAAAGGCTTTCCTTAGTCTTTTGCGGGGCGAGAAGTCTAAGCGATTTTTCGCTCGGCAGCTCGACGTTGAAGCTCATTCTGTCCACGAATTTCGCGGCGCGCATGATGATGACGTCGTCCGCGTACGGTATGCCTTTCAAGTGTATATATCCGTGGAAGTTGTATACTTTTCTCAGCTTTATCACCGTCTCGCACAGCAGTTCCATGGTGCGGTTGGGGGAATCGAACACCGCCGAGGACAAAAACAGCCCTTCTATGTAATTGCGCTTGTAAAAGTTTATGACAAGCTCGCACACCTCGTCGGGCGTGACGGTGGCGCGTTTCACGTCGGCGCTTACGCGGTTGGGGCAGTATTCGCAGTCGTAGAGGCAATCGTTGCTCATTAAAATTTTCAACAGGGATATACATCTTCCGTCGGGGGTAAAGGAGTGGCATATCCCGCCGACGGAAGCGTTACCCAAGCCCCCTTTCCGATTCGCCCGCGAGGAGCCGGAAGAGGAGCAGGAAACGTCGTATTTGGCGCTTTCTGTCAATATTGCAAGTCTCGCAGCGTCTATCATACGCGTTTCCCCCTTGAAATCCAAACCCGTCTTTTGCGCATAAAAATTTCCCGTTCGCGTAAAAGAACATATGTTTGTATTGGTATTATAGTGCACTTTTCGGCGTATGTCAAGCGGGAAAACGATTTTTTTATAAAAAATTCACTGTTTTTTCATTGTTACGGCATTGAAGTTTGACGTCGCTGCGTTTATAATTAAGGTGTAGAGAAATCGCATAGAGGAGGTCGGCGATGAAAGTTCTGATAGTAGACGACGAAGAGATGATAAGAAACGTCTTGAAGGAGTATGTCGAGTTCGAGGGCAACGAAGCCTACGAGGCGGCGGACGGAATGGAAGCCGTCAGAATGTGCAGGGAAAACGATTACGACATAATTTTGATGGACGTGATGATGCCCCGCCTCGACGGCTTTTCGAGCGTAAAGGAGATAAAGAAGTTCAAGGATATTCCCGTCATCATGCTCTCGGCGCGCGGCGAGGAATACGACAAGCTACACGGCTTTGAGATAGGCGTGGACGACTACGTGACAAAGCCGTTCTCCCCCAAGGAGATAATGGCGCGCATAAACGCCGTCACCAAGCGCCGCAGCCAGAGGGACGAGGACGACGGCGTCAAGACGTTCGAGGGCTTGACGGTGGACATGACGGGGCGCAACGTCTTTGTGGACGGGGAAAAGATAGACCTTACCCCCAAGGAATACGAGATACTCTTTTATTTTATCAAGAACAAGGGGGTGGCGCTCACCCGCGAAAAACTGCTTTACGACGTGTGGGGGTTCGATTTCTACGGCGACGACCGCACTGTGGACACGCACATAAAGATGCTGCGCGCAAATTTGAAGCAATACCGCAAATTCATAGTCACGCTGCGCGGAGTGGGTTATAAATTTGAAGTCTGAAAGCAAGAAAAAAAGCGAAAAGAAGGGCTTAAACCGCATAGTCAAGACGAACGTCTTGCTGTGGCGGTCCTTTTCCCTGCTCACCGTGGCGATAATAATGATAATCGCGTTGGTCAGCTACGGCGTTTTGGGCAACGCGTTCTACAACCGCGCGAAGGCGCGCATAAGCGGAACGGGGGAGGAAGTCTGCGCGATCGTGCGCTCGGCAAAGCCCATAACGGAAAAGGAGAGCGAGCTTAAAGAGCTGACCCTCGTCACGGGCGCGGACGCGTTTGTCATCGGCGACGGGGGAGAAGTCCTCATGCCCTACGGCTTCAAGGCGACGCAGAGCTGGTCGGATATATTGCTCGCCGCGCAGGAAAATTCGGGCGAGTGGGCGGAAGGCAAGACGAGTGTTTACAGCACTCACACCGACGGCGGATATACGCTGAACTTCGTGGGTTGCGAGGAGTGCGGCGGGCGGGAGTGCATGGTGCTCGTCAGATATCCGCTCAGTTCGATAGCGCAGTCCGTAAGGCAGATGCAGCTGTATATAATAATCATAGCCGCCGCCGCGATAGCGATAACGTTCTTCGTGTCCTACTTTGTGGCGGAAAAACTTTCCAGACCTCTTCGCGACATGTCGGCAACCGCCAAAAGGCTCGCCGCGGGCGATTATTCGGTGGAGTTCGCCTCCGCGCAGTATTCCGAGATAGCGGATCTCTCCGCCGCCCTCAACTACATGAAGGACGAGATAAAAAAGAGCGGGGATTTCCAGAAAGAGCTTATAGCCAACGTCTCGCACGATTTAAAGACGCCCCTCACAATGATAAAGGCGTACGCTTCGATGATACAGGAGATTTCGGGCGACGACAAGCAAAAGCGCAACAAGCACTTGCAGGTCATAATAGACGAATCGGACAGGCTCACGGGGCTTGTAAACGACGTTTTAAGCACTTCAAAGATAAGCGCGGGGATAGACCAACTCAACAAGAAGGTGTTCAATCTTACCGAATACCTCTACGGCGTTATAAACAAGTTCGGATATCTCACCGAAACGCAGGGCTACAACATAATGGTGGACATCGACCCCAACCTTTACACCTTTGCGGACGAGGAGAAGATAGGGCAGGTGTTATACAATCTGATATCCAACGCCGTCAACTACACGGGCGAGGACAAGTACGTCTATATAACGCTTAAATATTCCGCGGAGGAGAACAGGATAAAATTTTCCGTGCGGGATACGGGCAAGGGGATTAACGACGAAGAACTTTCGCACATCTGGGACAGGTACTACCGCAGCAACGATTCCCACACCCGCCCGATAAAGGGGACGGGGCTCGGGCTGAGCATAGTCAAGGCTATACTTTCAAACCACGCGTTCGAGTACGGCGTGACGTCGGAAGAGGGCTACGGCTCGACGTTTTATGTGGACTTCCCCGCGGTCGACAGCTTGCAATAACTTTGTGAAAGTTTGAAAACGCCTTTCGCGGCGGAGCGCTCTGCGCTCCGCCGCCTGCCGTTTTCCGCGCAAGCCCGTTGATTCCGCCCTCTTCCTGTCCGCCGTTATTTTCAACGCAAGCACGTTGATTTCCTCTCTTTTCCCGCCCGTAAAACGGCGCGTACGGGCGCGTTGCGGGAATTAAAATGCCGACAGGTGGAAAAACTTAAAACGTAATGCCGTTTATTGTTTGATTTTGCGGCGAAAGGGTTGTATAATAAACAAAAACTTTTGTTTATATAAGTATTAAGATGAAATTTTCACTCACCTCGCAATTCCAACCTACGGGCGACCAGCCCGAGGCGATAAAACAGCTGACGGAGGGCGTGCTCGACGGCATACGCACTCAGGTCCTCGTCGGCGTAACGGGCTCTGGCAAGACGTTCACCATGGCAAACGTGATAAACAACGTCAACCGCCCGACCCTCGTCATCGCCCACAACAAGACGCTCGCCGCACAGCTGTGCAACGAGTTCAAGGAATTTTTCCCCAAAAACAAGGTGGAGTATTTCGTCTCTTACTACGATTATTATCAGCCCGAAAGCTATATCCCGTCCACAGATACCTATATCGAAAAGGATATGAGCTTAAACGACGAGATAGACAAACTGCGCAATTCCGCGACGTGCGCCCTCGGGGAGAGGGAGGACGTCATCGTAGTCGCTTCCGTCTCCTGCATATACGGCTTGGGCGCGCCCGAGGAATATTTCCGCCTCGCCATATCGCTCTCGCCGGGCATGCAGATAGAGCGGGACGCTCTTTTAAGGCGGCTGGTGGAGATACAATATCAGCGCAACGACGTGGATTTCCACCGCTCCACGTTCCGCGTGAGGGGGGATATCGTGGAAATCTTCCCCGCAGGCAACTCCGAAATAGCCGTTCGGGTGGAGTTCTTCGGCGACGAGATAGACAGAATATGCGAGGAGGAAGCGCTGACGGGCACGGTGATTTCCGATTTGAAGCACGTCTGCATTTTCCCCGCGAGCCAATACGCCGTGGGCAGCGAGAAGATGCAAAACGCCCTTTCCATGATAGAGCGGGATATGCAGGACGAGGTCAAGGCGTTTTACGACGCGGGCAAACTGCTCGAAGCGCAGCGGCTCGAACAGCGCACCCGATACGATTTGGAGATGATGAGAGAAATCGGCTATTGCAGCGGCGTGGAAAATTACAGCCGATACTTCGACGGCAGAAGCCCGGGCGAGCCCTCGTTCACTCTGCTCGACTATTTCCCCGCGGGCAAATTTCTGACGTTTATAGACGAAAGCCACATGACTATCCCGCAAATACGCGCCATGTATCACGGGGACCGTTCCCGCAAGGACAACCTCGTCGCGTACGGGTTCAGGCTGAAATCGGCTTACGACAACAGACCGCTCACGTTTGAGGAATTCGACGCCCGCATACCCCAGCTCATATGCGTTTCCGCCACGCCCGCCCCTTATGAATTGGAACAGGCGGGGCAGATAGTGGAACAGCTCATACGCCCCACGGGGCTTCTCGACCCCGAAATTTCCGTCCGCCCGACAAAGGCGCAGATAGACGATTTGCTTGGTGAAATACATTCGGTCACGGGCACGGGCGGCAAAGTTTTAGTCACCACCATGACAAAGCGCATGGCGGAAAGTCTCACCGATTACTTAAAAGAAAACGGCGTAAAGGTGCGATATATGCACTCCGACATCGACGCGCTCGAAAGAATAGACATAATCAACGGGCTGCGCGGCGGCGAATTCGACGTCCTCTGCGGAATAAATCTGCTTCGGGAAGGGCTCGACTTGCCGGAAGTCAAGCTCGTCGCCATTTTAGACGCGGACAAGGAAGGCTTTTTAAGGAGCGAGACGGCGCTCGTGCAGACGATAGGCAGGGCGGCGAGAAACGCGGAAGGCAGGGTGATTATGTACGCAGACGTCATAACGGGCAGCATGCAGAGGGCGATAGACGAAACCAACCGCCGCCGCGCGATACAAAAGGCGTACAACGAAGAGCACGGCATTATCCCTAAGACGATAATCAAGGAAAAGGGGATAAAGATAGGCATAACGAGCAAAAAGGACGCCGCGGCAGACGTCAAAATTGCGGATATCCCCGAAGAGATAGAAAAATTAAAGGCGCTCATGAAGGTCGCGTCGGCGCAGCTCGACTTCGAAAAGGCGATAGAGATACGCGACACGATAAGCCAACTCAAAAAGAAACTGCTTAAAGCCAAAAAGAGCTGAAAAATAATATGAAAGAAGAAATTTTCGTCAAAGGCGCAAAGGAAAACAACTTAAAGAATATAGACGTCCACATACCCCGCAACACGCTGACGGTGTTCACGGGGCTTTCGGGCAGCGGGAAATCCACCCTCGCGTTCGATACGATTTTCGCGGAGGGGCAAAGGCGGTATATGGAGAGCCTTTCATCCTACGCCCGCCAATTTTTGGGGCAGATGGAAAAGCCCGACGTGGAGCTGATCGACGGGCTCTCCCCCGCAATTTCCATAGACCAGAAGACGACTTCCCACAACCCCCGCTCGACGGTGGGCACGGTTACGGAAATTTACGATTATTTCCGCCTGCTCTTCGCGCGCGTCGGCGTTCCCCATTGCCCCAACTGCGGCAGGGAGATCCGCCGCCAATCGGTGGACGAGATAGCCGACAGGGTCATGCTCATGCCCGAGGGCAGCAAGATAATGGTGGAAGCCCCCGTCGTCCGCGGCAAAAAGGGCGAGTTCGTCAAGGAGCTCGCTTCCTATAAAAAGAGCGGTTACGGCAGGGTCAAGATAGACGGCTCGCTCTACGATTTGCAGGAAGATATCCACCTCGAAAAGAACATTCGCCACAACATATCCGTGGTCGTAGACAGACTTGTGGTTAAGGAAGGCGTGCTCAAAAGGCTGACCGACAGCCTCGAAAGCAGCTTGAAGCTCGCCGACGGGCTGGTCGTCATAGACAGCGGGGATAAAGAGGAGCTGTATTCTTCCAAATACGCCTGCCCCGACTGCGGGATATCGATAGAGGAGATAGAGCCGAGGCTTTTCTCCTTCAACACGCCGTGGGGCGCGTGCCCCGAGTGCTCGGGTCTGGGCTTCAAACAGGTCATCGACCCCGACCTCATCTGCCCCGACAAATCGCTCACATTGCGCGAGGGCGCGATAAAGATAAGCGGCTGGAATCTCGATTCCTCCGCGGTGACGCAGATGTATCTGAATTCCCTTTCCAAGGTGTACGGGTTCTCCCTCGACGTGCCCGTGGAAGATCTCCCCGACGGCGTTTACGACATGCTCATGTGGGGCAACGGCGGGGAAAAGATAAAGCTCGATTACAACGCCTATCGCTTCTCGGGCAGCTACAACACCGCGTGGGAAGGCTTTGCCGCCAACCTGCAAAGGAGATATAATCAGACGTCTTCCGACAGCGTAAAGTGGGATATAGAGAGGTACATGCGCACCTCGGACTGTCCCTGCTGCCACGGCAAGCGGCTCAAAAAGGAAGCCCTCGCGGTGACGGTCGGCGGGAAAAATATCGCGGAAGTGTGCGAAATGTCGGTGGACGACTTGAAGAAATTTTCCGATTTTTCCTTCTTCACCCCGACGGAACACGCCATTGCGGACAACATAATAAAGGAAATAGACAACAGGATAAACTTTTTGGAAAACGTCGGGCTGGGATATCTCACCCTTTCGCGTTCGGCGGCGACGCTCTCGGGCGGGGAGAGCCAGCGCATACGCCTCGCCACGCAGATAGGCAGCGCGCTCACGGGCGTTTTATATATCCTCGACGAGCCTTCGATAGGTCTGCACCAGCGCGACAACGAAAAGCTGTTGCAGTCGCTTAAAGGTTTGCGCGACTTGGGGAACACGCTGATAGTCGTGGAGCACGACGAGGACACTATGCGCGCCGCAGATTATATAGTTGACATCGGTCCGAAAGCGGGCGTGCACGGCGGCGAAGTGGTCGCCTGCGGCTCTCAACAGGACATAATGAACGAGCCGAGATCGATTACGGGAGATTTCCTCGCGGGCAGGAGAAAGATAGAAGTTCCCGCCCGCAGGGTTGTTCCCGACGGCAGATTTTTGAAGGTCTGCGGTTGCAGGCAGAATAACTTGAAGGGTATCGACGTGGAGATCCCCGCGGGGCTTTTGACCGTCGTCACGGGCGTATCGGGTTCGGGGAAATCGAGCCTTGTCAACGAGATAATTTATCCCTATCTTGCCAACAAGCTGAACGGCGCGCGCAAAATAGAGGGCGCGGCGGAGGGCTTTTCGGGAGTGGATTACTTCGACAAGGTCATCGCGATAGACCAGCAGCCCATAGGCAGAACGCCGAGGAGCAATCCCGCCACATATACGGGCGTGTTCACCATGATACGCGACCTCTTCGCCGCCACCCCCGACGCGAAAGAGAGGGGGTACAAGAGCGGAAGATTTTCCTTCAACGTCTCCGGGGGCAGGTGCGAGCATTGTCAGGGCGACGGCATATTGCAGATAGCCATGCACTTTCTGCCCGACATTTTCGTTCCCTGCGAGGTGTGCGGCGGCAAGCGCTACAACAGGGAAACGCTCGAAGTCAAGTATAAGGGCAAGTCCATTGCGGACGTGCTCGACATGACGGTGGAGGAGGCGGCGGAGTTCTTCGCGCCCGTCACGTCGATATCCAACAAACTCGAAACGCTGTGCGACGTCGGGCTGGGATATATCAAGCTCGGGCAGAGCGCGACGACCCTTTCGGGCGGCGAGGCGCAGAGGGTCAAGCTCGCGACGGAGCTTTCAAAGAGGAGCACGGGCAGGACGTTTTATATCCTCGACGAGCCGACGACGGGGCTGCACAGCTATGACGTAGACAAGCTGGTCAAAATTTTATCGAGGCTGCGCGACAGCGGAAACACCGTGCTCGTCATAGAGCACAACCTCGACGTGATAAAGACCGCCGATTGGATAATAGACCTCGGACCGGAGGGGGGAGACGGAGGCGGAACGCTCGTCGCGTGCGGCTCGCCCGAGGACGTCGCGGCAAACCCGCAAAGCTACACGGGCGCGTTCCTGAAAAAGATTTTGAAAAGTCGATAAAAAGTTGTTAATAAACCGCCGCCCCGCGCTTTTATGCAAAAGCGCGGGGCGGCTTTTCGCTAAAAATAAGCGTTTGCGTCAAAAAAGCAATAAAAAAGCGGCAAAATAAGACGAAAAGAAGCCGAAAAATGCAGCAGGCGCGGAAGATTTCCCCATAAAAAACCCCTTAAAAACCCATTAATACTTTGTGAAAACCCCACGAAAACCCCTTAACAAAATGAGCTGGGAATGAATAATTTGTTAGTAGCCCAAAAAAAGGAAGTACAATAAATTATGCCTCAACCGCTCATAGCCAAAACCCCTTATCCTTCCGTAAAACAGCTCTCCTGCGACCCCGTGTCCGCCCGCATACTCTCCGCGGCGTACGCCACGTCGTGCGGGGAGCTGAACGCCGCCTTGCAGTATATCTATCACTCGTTCGCGTTCAACCACGCGGGCAGGGAACAGACGGCGGAACTTTTAAAATCCGTCGCGATAGCCGAGATGATACATATCGACCTGTTGGGTAACGCGCTGATAAACCTCGGCGCGCAGCCCGTCTATACCTTTAACCCGCCCGTCGCGTTCAACTTCTATTCCACAAAATTCGTCGCCTATTCTCACGGGTTTGCGGAGATGCTCGAAGACGACATCATCGCCGAAAAACACGCCATTGCGGGCTATGACAAGATGCTCGCAAAGCTCAAAAACGAGAGGGTGAAAGAGCTCGTCGCCCGCATAAACGAGGACGAGAAACTCCACCTCGAAGCGTTCGTCAAAACGCGCGCGCAGTACTGCGGTTAGGTTGACAAAGCGATAAACTCATTGTAAAATTAACTTATGCAAAACTTTGATGTGATAATTATCGGCGGAGGCGCGTCAGGTCTCGCCTGCGCCATATCGGTGAAGAGGGAGGACATCTCCCTGTCCGTAGCCGTTTTGGAAAAGTGCGACAGGGCGGGAAAGAAACTTTCCGCCACGGGCAACGGTCAGGGCAATATCTCCAACGCCGATTTGAAAGACGTGCATTTCCACGGCAGTTTCGCTTCTCTCGCGGCGCGGCTAATAAACGGCGGCGCGTACGACGTCAAAACGCTCTTCGACTGTCTGTTCGTCACGGACGGGTCGGGGCGCGTCTATCCGTCGGGAAAGCAGGCTTCCGCGCTTACGGATTGCCTCTTGCGCAGCTGCGGTCGCGCGGGCGTGGAGATAATGCTCGGCTGCGAGGTCGTAAAGGTCGAAAAAGGATATATCGTCACCCTCGCCGACGGCAGAAAACTGAGCGCGAGGGTTGTCGTCATGGCGTTCGGCGGAAAGGCGCAAAGACAGTTCGGAACGGACGGCTCGGCGTATTCGTTGGCGCATAGTATGGGGCATAGCGTGACCGAGCTGCTTCCTTCAATCGTGCAGTTGAAGTGCGACACGCAGTACATAAAGACGCTTAAAGGCATACGCGCCGAGTGCATTGTGCGCGCGTGCGATAAGGACGGCGGGGAACTCTGCTCGACTTGCGGAGACGTGATTTTCACCGATTACGGGGTCTCCGGCAACGCCGTGTTTTACTGCTCTTCCTATATGGCGGGAAGGGAGGGAGCGTATCTTTCTTTGGCGTTCGCCCCCGCGTTTTCGGAAGAGGAGATATTATCGGACATACAAAGAAAGGTCAAAAGCGGCTATCCCGCGGCGGAGCTTTTAAGCGGCACGCTGCACAACCAGATAGGCAGGGCGATAATAAGGCGGTGCGACAGTTCGGACCCC
Organism: uncultured Clostridia bacterium; assembly: GCA_947629735.1. Classification (GTDB taxonomy): domain Bacteria; phylum Bacillota; class Clostridia; order Christensenellales; family Borkfalkiaceae; genus Coproplasma. Next base: position 1,590 of record CANREX010000032.1, on the reverse strand, counting down.
GCGCGCATCGCCCGAGAGGTGAAGAACTTCACCCTTCCCGTCTACGGAAGCCTCGGCTTCGATTACGCGCAGGTCACCAAGGGCGGCGTTCCCGCAGACGAGGTGGACGAGGGGCTGCAAAGCAAATTGAACGCGGGCTTGTTCTTCGCGGGCGAAGCTCTCGATTTGGACGGCGACTGCGGCGGCTACAACCTGACGTGGGCGTTCGTGAGCGGCATGCACGCGGCTAAAAGCGCCGTGAATTTTCTCAACAACTATGATTAAACGTGCGGATAACATCAAACTTGCGGCGGACAGACCGGAAAGCGACTTGCTGGGAGTTGTCCGTAAAAAGCTGAAAGCTGACGTAAAGTATTTCAAAATTCTCAAAAAATCGCTCGACGCGCGGGATAAAAACAACATTTTCTATCTCTATTCCGTCGCCTATTCCTCCGAGGAAGAGAGGGAGGACGAGCCCGTCTACGGCAAAATTTCGGGCAACCCGAAAGTCGCGGTGATAGGGGCGGGACCCGCGGGGCTCTTCTGCGCGGTCAGGCTGATAAAACACGGCTTCCGACCCATTATAATAGAGCGCGGCGAGCGCGTGGAGGACAGACGTCAGACCTGCCTCTCCTTTTTCACGCAAAAGAGGCTGAACGAGGACAGCAACGTGCAGTTCGGCGAGGGCGGCGCGGGCGCGTTCTCGGATGGCAAACTGTATACGCGCACAAAGGACGGGTTCAACGGCGAAGTGCTGAAAACTTTTCATATGTTCGGCGCGGACGAGGACGTCCTCTATCTCAACAAACCGCACGTCGGCAGCGACAGGCTGTACGACGTCTTGAAAAACGCAAGAAAATTTATTTGCGACGGAGGCGGCGAGTACCTTTTCAACACCAAAGTCGAAGGCTTTATAAAGGGCGAAAACGGGCTCAGATCGCTCATAATTGCGGACGTAAAGAGCGGGGAGAGGCGGGAAATGCCCGTGAATGCGGCGGTGCTCGCGATAGGACATTCCGCGCGGGATACGTTTTCTGCGCTGCGCGATTGCGGCGTTATTATGGAAGCGAAAGATTTTGCCGTCGGGGTGCGCATAGAACACCTCGCCGAGGAAATCAACCGCGCGCAGTACGGCACGAAGTACAAGTCGTTGCCCGCGGCGGACTATCAGCTCGTCAGCCACGCTCACGAGCGCACGGTTTTCACCTTTTGCATGTGCCCGGGCGGGGTGGTTATCCCCGCGGCAAGCGAACGGGGCGGCGTGGTCGTCAACGGCATGAGCCTGCACGCGCGGGACGGCGTAAATTCAAATTGCGCGCTCATGGTGCAGATGAAGAGGGAGGACTTCGGCGGCGACCTCTTCGCGGGCGTGCGCTTTCAGAGGGAGCTTGAAAGAAAGGCGTTCGAATTGGGCGGCAGCGACTACTCCGCGCCTATTCAACTGTGCGGCGATTTTATGTCGGACAGACTGTCGTCGCGCTTTCGCTCGGTCTCGCCCACATATGCGGCGGGGGTCAAGTTCGCGCCTCTTGCGGAAGTCCTGCCGAAGATAGTTTCCGACGCGCTCAAAGCCGCCATTCCCGACATGGGCAGAAGGTTGAAGGGCTTCGA
>CANREX010000031.1 GCA_947629735.1 uncultured Clostridia bacterium | reverse complement strand
GGGAATATCGTTCATGTCGATGACGTCGGGGCAGTCCATGATTTCGAGGCGGGATTTATCGTACTTGAATTTGGCAAGTTCCGCCTCTATCTCATTCTGCCTGCCCGCGATGATAAGGTAGAGCTGCTTGTCCGAATTGAGGGCGCGCACGCCCCCTTCCACAATAGCCGCGGGCGCGTTGTCGCCGCCCATTCCGTCGAGAATTATCTTGTCCATAAAACACCTTGCATTACGCTTTTTTATGATTATATCATAAAGGCGCGCAAAACACAAATAATTGAATACGGAATTTACGGCAAAATTAAAGGCGGTTTGCGCCGCCGTACGATAATTTTCAAAACCTTGTCTTTTTTTGACTATGACAACCACAAGGCGCGTCGGGAAATAAAAGGCGTTTTTTTTTGAGGGGGGAATGGGCGCGCCGTTTGGACGGGCGGTTGGAAATGGGCGGGCGAGGTTTGTGGAAATGGACGCGCGGTTTGAACGGGCGGGTGAACAATTGAACGGGCGCGCGGTTATAAGTAAAATTTAAAGGCGGGAATTTCAGTCGGCAATCTTTTTGTATTGCACCACGTCGGCGGTGGGAGAATATCTGTCCTTGCGCAGGAATATCTCCTCCTTCTCCCCATCTTTTTCTTTGACGAGGTATGAGCAGCTTTCCAGTCCCTCTTTGCCGTAGCTTAAAATCCTGTCCTCTTCACCCTCGACCCGCTCTTCCTCGGGCTTGGGCAAAACGCCCGTAACTATCGACTGCACGGAGTAGTTGTAGCCGTCGCTTTCGCCGTAAAACGTGCAGCAAATTCCGCTTTGAAAGCATTTCACCCGCACATATATGGGGGTCTTTCGCGAATTTTTGAATTTTAAGTCGCAGTAAGTTCCGCTGACCATGGCGTCGCGGGAGGGAGCTACGTATGAAACGGAAAGGCTGTGCGGGTGGTATTCGGTTATCTCCATTCCAGAAAGAAGGGCGGCGTTATAGAGCGTTGTGGAGACCTGGCAGACCCCGCCGCCCACCCCGTAGACGAACTTGCCGTTTTCTATAATTTTGGCTTGTCTGAAACCGTTTTCAGCGGTGCGCGCACCCACGCATGAATTGAAAGAAAACTCCCCGCCCGCGGGTATTTGAGCGCCGTTTATCTTGCCCGCGGCGAGGCGGATATTGAACGAGCGGTCGATATTCGAGCCGTCGAAATAGGTGGTGAAAGAGGCGAGCTTTATCGTGCGCGCTTTCACCTCTTCCAACCCGCTCTGCCTTTTTATATCCCCACAGCGAACAAAGACTTCTTCGCAGTCGCTCTCCCCTTCGAGCTTTCCGAGGGCGAAGCGTATGTCCGCAAGCAGCCCCTCTTTATCCGCTTTTATCCCGTCGCAGCCGTCGTAGTAGGTGAAGGGCTCGCCGTCGAGGTTGAACAGCGCGTACGGCTCTGTCTTTTCCCTCTCGCAGCCCGCGCAGATAGAGCGCGCGATTTCTTCCGCGCCGTTTAAATAGTAATGCACGGGCATAAGATATTCGCCCCGCCCGCGCACCGCGCGCAGTCCCTCGCAAAACACGTCGGAATAGTAAATTTCGGGGTAGGCAAATTCGTGGATGTCCCCGCAGGCGTCTATCCTCAAACGCTTTTTTTCAAGGCGGCTTTCCACCTCGTCGCGAAGCGCGCCCGCAGCCCGCGAATAGGTCATATTGCCTACGTCCACGCCGTTGACAATAACCCCGCGAGGCAGGCGAGTTATAAATGCCGAAAACGACAAATATGCGCTTGCAAAAAATGCAAGCGCAGTCATAAAACAGATAAATTTTAAAATTTTCCGTCCGTATTTCAATTTATTCCGAGTGCGGAAAGCAGCCGTTCGTCGGGATAAAACGCGGGCGTTCCTATCACGTGCGAGCCCGTTTTGAAATGTGTGTCCGATCCGCCCGTGAGATACAACCCCAGCCTTTCCGCCAGCCCCTTATAATACTGCGTTTCACTGACAGTATGCCCAGAATAGATCCCTTCTATGCCGTTCAGCCCGCACGATTTGAGGCGAAGTATCAATGACGTCACCTCGTCTCTGCCCGCGGAAATTCTGCCGGGGTGCGCGATGGACGAAATTCCGCCGCACTTTTGTATCACCTCGATAGCCTCCTCGGGCGTAGGTCTGCCCACGCGCGAATAGCCCGCCGTTCCGTAGGCGAGGTAGCGCCCGTAGAAATCATAGTGGTTAGCCGCTATCCCCTTTTCCACCGCGACGTAGGAGATGAGCATTGTGTGCAGCGGACAATCTTCGCTGTGGCGCTTTGCAAGCACCTCTTGCATACTTATATCTATCCCCGCGCGTTTGAGTTTCGAGAGGATATCTTCCGTCCTCTCCACAGACGCAGCCAGACATTTGCGGTAAAATGCAGTGAAATACGGGCTGTCGAAATTCAGGTTATATCCCAGCGTATGCACTTTCAAATCGCCCTCGTAAGCGGATATTTCTATGCCTTCAACGGCATATATTCCCGCCTCTTTCGCATATTTTGCCACTTCCTTGCGGGCGAGCGCGTTGTCGTGGTCGGTCACCGCAATCAAATTTACGCCGTTGTTTTTCGCACCCGAGACGACGTCCTCGGGCGACTGTAAACCGTCCGAATAATATGTGTGGATATGAAGGTCCGCCCTGATCATCTCTTTATCGCGCCTCCTTCTATCATTATCTTGTTTACCTCTTGCCCGTATAGCACCCTCTCGGCGTGCGTGCAGGTGATTATCGTCTGCAAGCCCACCGCGCGTGAGACGAGCTTTTTCCTGCGGGGCAGGTCGAGTTCGCTCATGACGTCGTCGAGTATGAGCACGGGGTATTCCCCGCACTCCTGCCTGAAAATTTCCACCTCTGCGAGCTTGACCGAAAGCGCCGCCGTCCTCGTCTGCCCCTGCGAGGCGTAGTTCTTCGCGTCAATTCCGTCCACGCATATGGTTATGTCGTCGCGGTGCGGTCCGCTCGCCGTATACCCGAGCCGTATGTCCCTGTCGTAGTTTTGGGAAAGCTCGTCGAAAAGCCGCTTTTTCAACAGCTCCTCGTCGCCCTTGTATTTCTTGTCGGGGGACAGGGTGAGTTCCTCCCGCCCGTCCGTAAGAAATCTGTGGGCGTCGGAAGCGAGCGGCGCGAGCTTTTTGATGTACTCCGCGCGGGCGCACGCTATGACCGCCGCGTACTTGCAAAGCTGTTCGTCCCAGACTGGGAGAGTGTCGTATATCAGGCTTATATCGCGGTTTTTGAGCAGGTTGTTGCGCTGTTCGAGTATCTTGTTGTACCGCGACAACGCGATATAGTAAGGGCGGGAAAGCTGGGATATGGAAAGGTTCATAAACCTCCGCCTCTCGTCCGGTCCGTCCTGTATAAGGCGCAGCTCCTGCGGGGAGAAGAACACCGCGAACACGTTGCCGAGCAAATCGGCGTTGCGGGTTATCTTGTTGCCGTTCACCTTTACTTCCCTGCCGTTTTCGCTTATCGCCGCGCTTATCTCCACGTCGCCGTATCTGCCCGCGCAGGTGCACGAGATAAACGCGCCGTCCTCGCCGTTTTTAATGAGCTGTTTTTCCTTGCGGGTGCGCGGAGACGTCCCCGTACAGAGGTAAAAAACCGCCTCCGCACAGTTTGTCTTGCCCTGCGCGTTCCTGCCGAAGAGCACGTTGAGCCCCTGCGTGAACTCGAATTTTTCCTCCGCATAATTTCTGAAATTTTTTAATTGTAAATTTTTTATATACATTTCAGACTTAAAACACTTTGATTTTGTCGGATTTTATTATATAATAGAAAAACAAAAGGGGAAATCTACCCCGTCGGCAGAAAAATCGCACTTGCCGAAAGCGATAAACGAAACCTTCGCGCGGAAATCTTTTGGGAAATCTTTGCGGAAATCCGTCTTTTCAAATTTCGGCAAGCGGGAAATAAGCCCTTTCGGGTGGAAATCACACACATTGGTGGAAATCACACACATTGCACAGATATTATTATATCACGTCTACCGAAAAATAACAAAGGATTTAGGTTAAATTATGGCGGATACTTCCAATCTTGACTTCATTTATAACCCCATAAAGGAAAAAATGCGCGAAACGATAAGCCATATTTCCTTCCTCACGTATATCGACAAACTCGTTCCCGTGGAAATCGACGGGAGATATATCGTGCTGGAAACGATTTCCGAAAACTTCGCGCAGTCCATAATGAACAGCCTTGCCGACAAGATGCGGGAAGCAATTATAAACGCCAACGTCGGCGTCTCCGATTTCAGGCTCGTGGTAAAGGGCAACAACGACTACGTTTTCCCCGTCAAGGAAGAGGAATACTACATTCCCAACAATCTGAACAAGAAGTTTACATTCGATACGTTCGTCGCGGGCAACAACCAATTCGTGGTGGAAGCCGCAAAGGACGTCGCCAACGACCCCGCGGGCATATACAACCCGCTGTTCATCTACGGCGGAACGGGGCTCGGCAAAACCCACCTTATACAGGCGATAGCAAACAAGATAATAGCGGACAAACCCCAGCACAAGGTAATTTACGCCACGTGCGAGCAGTTCGTGAATGAAATTATAGACACAATGTTCACCGCGAAAGGTCCCGACGCGCGCGAGCGCGGCAACAAGCTGCGCCAGCACTACCGCAGCGCCGACGTGCTCATTATAGACGATATACAATTTATCGCCAACAAGAAAGCCGTTCAGGAGGAGTTCTTCCACACCTTTAACGAGCTCGTCTCCCGCGGGAAGCAAATAGTTATCACGAGCGACCAACCCCCGCGCGAGCTGACCGCTCTTGAAGAGAGGCTGCGCACGCGTTTTTCGGGCGGGCTCGTGTTTGACATCCTCCCGCCCAACTTCGAGACCAAGATAGCGATATTGAAGCAAAAGGCGTTTGAGAAGAAGTGCATAGTTCCCGACGACGTGCTCTCCTTCCTCGCGCAGAACAGCGGCGACGACGTGAGAACGCTCGAAGGCAGGCTGACGAAAGTCATCTTCGCGAGCAAGCTGCACGAACAGCCCATAACCGTATCGCTCGCGAGGAACGCCCTGCACGAGGCCGTCTCCGAGAACGAATCGGAGGAAATCACCCCCGCTTCCATAATAAGCGCCGTAACGGGTTTTTACAAGGTGACGAAGGGCGAACTTATCGGCAAGTGCAAGAAGAAAGAACTCGTCCTGCCCAGACAGGTTTGCTGCTATCTGATGTGCGAACTGCTGTCTCTCCCGCTCATGTCGATAGGCAAAGAGCTCGGCGACAGAAACCACACCACCATTTTATATTCGCGCAATAAGGTGGAAGAGATGATGAACGTCTCCGACAAGCTCGCGAACGACATAGACGACATAAAAAACATTATTTTAAAGAAGTAATTTTTGCATTTTTTGCGTTCATCGCCGCATATGCGGGGGTCTGCGCATAAAAAATCAAGTTATAAAGCCGCGCCCGAAATATATTACGGGCGCAAAATTTTTTGATATGGAACGCTTTTTACTCGGAAATTTCGACGTCGTTGTGGTAGGCGCGGGGCACGCGGGTTGCGAAGCCGCGCTCGCCTGCGCGCGCATGAATTTATCCACGGCTATGCTCACGCTCAACCTCGACAGCATAGCCTTTATGGCGTGCAACCCCTCTATCGGCGGCACGGCGAAAGGTCACCTCGTAAGGGAGATAGACGCGCTCGGCGGGGAGATGGGGATAAACGCAGACGCCACTGCGTTGCAGATAAAAATGCTCAACGTCGGCAAGGGCGCGGCGGTTCAATCGCTGCGCTGCCAATCGGACAAAAACGCCTATCACGCCAGAATGAAAAGCGTGTTGGAGCGCACGGAAAATCTGCGTATCATTCAGGGAGAAGCCGCCGAAATTTCAGTCGAGAACGGGGAAGTCAAAGCCGTCGTCACGGTATACGGCGGAGTGCTAAACTGCCGTGCCGCCATACTTGCAACCGGCGTGTATTTAAACGCGCGCACGATAACGGGCGACGTGACGGCTTCGAGCGGACCGAACGGTTTCGCCCCCGCCACCGCGCTCACGGAAAACCTTATTAAACTCGGCTATAACGTCAGGCGGTTCAAGACGGGCACGCCCGCGCGGGTGGACTTCCGCACTCTAGACCTGAAAAAACTCACCCCGCAGTACGGCGACGAGGGGGTCGGACCGTTTTCCTTTATGTCGGACGAGCCGCCCGCAAACAAGCTGCCGTGCTACCTCGGCTACACCAACAAAAAGACGCATGATATTATAAACGAAAACCTGAGCCGTTCCCCGCTTTACAACGGCACGATAGAGTCCACAGGTCCGAGGTATTGTCCCTCGATAGAGACGAAAGTCGTGCGGTTTGCGGATAAAGAGCGGCATCAGATATTCATCGAACCCGAGGGGGAAAACACCCTCGAAGCGTATGTGCAGGGGATGTCGTCCTCCATGCCCCACGACGTGCAGCTTGAAATGTACCGCTCGATAGAGGGGCTTGAAAACGTGGACTTCATGCGGTTCGCCTACGCGATTGAGTACGACTGCATAGACACGCTCGATTTATACCCGACGCTCGAATTCAAAAAGGTGAGCGGGCTGTACACGGCGGGGCAGATAAACGGCACTTCGGGCTACGAGGAGGCCGCCGCGCAGGGGCTGATGGCGGGGCTGAACGCCGCGCTGAAATTGAAGAACATGCCCCCGCTCATTCTCGGCAGAAACGAGGCGTATATAGGGGTGCTCATAGACGACCTCGTGACCAAGGGCACGGAAGAGCCCTACCGCATGATGACCTCGCGCGCGGAGTACAGAATAGAGTTAAGGCAGGACAACGCCGATTTCAGGCTCACGCAAAAGGGCTACGACTGCGGGCTCGTGACCGAGGAGAGATATCAACGATTCCTCATGCGGGAACGGGAGTACGAAAAGGCGGTCGGGGAATTGCGGACGACTTCCTTCCCTCCCGAAAAGACCGAAAAGCTGCTTTCACGGCACGGGTTTGCGAAGGCGGACGGCGGGCTCACATATGCGGACCTGATAAAGCGCGGGATAACGCTGGGCGAGATAAAGGCGGAACTCGGCGGAATTACGGCGTCGAAGAGCGCGGAGGAGTCCGCGGAAATCTTTATAAGATACGAGGGCTATCTCAAAAAGAACGAGGAGCAGATCGCCCGCGCGAAAAAGCTGGAAGATAAATTCCTGCCCCCCGACTGCGACTACTCCAAGATAGGCGGGCTGAGGCTGGAAGCGCGCGAAAAGCTGAACAAAATCAAGCCCCGCTCGCTCGGACAGGCGAGCCGAATTTCGGGCGTCAACCCTGCGGATATAGCCGTTTTAATGGTTTGGTTGAGCGTAAAAAAATAATTTTTTCGTCGTATTGCAAAACGGCGACGGGCGCGGGCGGCGCGGCAAAACGACAGCTTTTACAGGGCGGAAAAATTAAATTAAAATCAATAAAAAAACAGGTAAAAAATTATCCCCGCGCGGCTTGGCGCTGCCAAGCCGCGCGGGGATAAACTTTACTCAAACTCTTCACTTTTTCCCTTTCCGTTTGTTATCCGCGAACGGCGGTGGACGTCCCCTTGACCTTTTCAGTGAAAAAACAAATTTTATAACTTAATACGACAAATTACGCGATTGCCCCCGATATATAATGCGGTTATGCGCATTAAGATAAATTTAAAAGGCGTCCTGCTGTACGCCGCCTACGCGCTCGCGCTCGTGTTTTTGACGTGCGCGCTGCCGGGCGCGCCCTTCCCGCTCGGGCTGTTTTTCGCGATGATGATCTGCGGCGCGAACGCCGTCGCAACGCCCGTTCTGTTCTTCCTCGCCTCGACGATAACGCTCGATTGGCTATACGTCGCGCTGACGGCTTTCGAGGCGCTCTTTCTCACCGCGATAACGCTCATTTACAGGCGGACGCGCAGAAAGATTAAATTCGAGGCGGCGGCTTATATCGCCATAGCCCTCGCGCCGTTCGTGGCGTTTTCCCACGAAAATTTTCTGCCCATACCGGGCGGCAACCCATACCTCATGCGGACGGCCGTAGCCGTGGCGGTCATGCTGTTCACGTTTTTTGCCGCGCGCTCGGTGTACGCGCTGCTTTTCCGCCTTTACAGGTGCAAGCTCAAAACCGACGAGCTTCTCTGCCTCGGCGTGCTCTTCGTCGCATGCGCAGTGGGCGCGTACAACATCGCAGGAAGGGAATTTTACCTCTGCGCAGGGGTCGGGCTGACGGCGTTTGCGGTGCGGCTTTGTAAAAGTCCGTCTGCCGTCATCTTTGCAGTGTTGGTTGCCGCACCATGCGCGATAGTGTCATCCGAGATAAACGCGATAACGAATTTTACTCTGCTTTGCATAATCTGTCTGCTGTTCATAAACGCGGGGCGGCTTGCCCCGTGCGTCGCCGCGCTCGCGCTGTCCTGCGCATATTTTTACCTTACGGGATTGTTCTCCGATGGCGTTGCTTGGGGCATATTGCGTGGTTTAGCGCTGTTTTGCTGCTGCCTTGCGGCGGCGCTTCCCACGGATAAGAGATTGAAAGATATGCGCGATTTGCTCGCCGTCAAGCGGGTGCTCCCCGCCACGGGAGAGGAGAGATTTTCCGCCTACGCCGCCGACAGGCTGTTCCGCACGAGCGAGGTCTTTCGCGAGATAGAGAGCGCGTTCACCGCCCTCGACGACGCGGTTGACTCGGCGGCGATAAAGCAGAGGATATTTTCGGAGACAAAGCGGCAGATGTGCTCGGGCTGCGAAAGGCGGGCGGCGTGCGCCCGCACGCGGGTGTACAGGGGCTTCGAAATGCTCATCGAGGCGGGCTGCGTCAAAGGCAAAGTGAGCCTCGTGGACCTGCCCGCGGAAGTCACCGCAAACTGCACTTTCGTGACGTCGCTTATAGATACGCTCAACAGGCAGCTCTACGAATACCGCAAGATGACGATAGAAGCCGAAAACGCGCGCAACGGGCGAAAGCTGCTTGCAGGTCAGGCGCGCGGGGTAGCCGAGGTCTTGAAGGCGAGAGCCGTGGAATTCAACAAGAGCGGGGAGGACTTCTCCACAGCCGAAAGCAGACTGAGCGAAAAGTTGGTTGAACGCGGCATATCCTGCCCCGAAATCAAAATTTACGGCGGAAAGCGCATGGAAATCGCCGTCACCGCAGTGGGCAACGCGCGCGCCGCGGACATAAGAGATTGCATAGAGGAAACGCTTGAAATCAGCGCGATTTTAAAGGATAAAATCATCTACGACAACTTGAAATGCGCCTACATATTTTCCCGCCCGCCCACCTATGACGCGGCGTTCGGCGTGGCGTTTGCCGTCAAGGACGGCGAGAGCGTTTCGGGCGACACGCACTCCGTCATAAAGATAAGCGAGCAGTCCTTTCTGATGGTGCTCTCCGACGGCATGGGCAGCGGCGAATACGCGCAAAAGGTGTCCTCCACCGCCATATCGCTGATAGAGGCGTTTTACCGCGCGGAGATGCCCGCGGAAATCGTGCTCGACTCGATAAACAAGCTGTTGTGCTTCAACCGCGAAGAGAGGTTTACTTGTATTGACATCGCCGCAATCGATCTGAATACATTGCAGGCGTCATTTATAAAGATAGGCTCGCCCGCGGGAATAATAGTCAGGAAGGGCGAAATTAAGGTGCTTGAAAGCCATTCGCTGCCGCTCGGAATACTCGACAACCTGCACCCCGCCACCTGTCTTGAAAACCTGCGCGACGGAGATATCGTCGTGTTTATGAGCGACGGGATAACCTCGTCGTTTTCCACTCCGCAGGAACTGTACGGATATTTGCAGACGCTTAAACCGCTCAACCCGCAGGCGCTCGCCGACAAGATTTTGTCCGAGGCAAAGTCGCGCGCGGGCGGCGCACCCGACGACATGACCGTGCTCTGTGTCCGCCTCTTCAAGCGCCAAACGCAATAGCGTTTTGATATGAGAATTGAGGGGTTGCAATTATTCTGTGAAGAAAACGAAGTGAATAATTATTATTTTACTGTCATGCGGAGCAACTATTTATGTCATTCTGCCCGAGGGCGTATGCCCGATGGTTTGTTGTCATTCTGCCCGAGGGCGAAGCCCTATCCTCCCCTTGTCATTCTGCCCGAGGGCGGCAGTCCGACGGTTTGTAGAAAATTTTTGCGGTCAAGCAAAAATTTTCACAAAGCGTAGTGAGGCTGAAAGCCGAACGCAGTCGAAGAATCCGATAATTCATTGCGCTTAGGTCTATCTTTTTTGACATACCCCTGCCGGATTCCTCAGCAGGCTCGGAATGACAATGCAGTAAACCCCTTTATTGTCATTCTGCCCGAGGGCGTATGCCCGATGGTTTGTAGAAAATTTTTGCGATTAAGCAAAAATTTTCACAAAGCGGAGCGAACGATTATTATTTTTACTGTCATTCCGCCCGAGGGCGTATGCCCGATGGTTTGTAGAAAATTTTTGCGATTAAGCAAAAATTTTCACAAAGCGGAGCACCATAGGTGCGGAGTCGAAGAATCCAGTATTTCTATGCGCTTAGGAATTTTCTATGCAACATACCCCAGCCAGATTCCTCGACAGGCTCGGAATGACAATAATGCGGTAAAAAAACTGTCCAAATACAAGATTTGAACAGTTGACATTTTCCGACATTAGTTTTATGATTATAATCAAGCAACAAGGGTTTCCCGAAGGCGGTTAATCATGCCCCGTAGAGGGGGTGAAATTTTATGAGGATAGAGCTGATAGTCTTTTTGCTGAGCTTGCTCGACAAAGGTTACATATCCGCCGTCCGCGTCACGAAAGACAAAATCTTTTTGACAATAAAAAAATAACCGCCAAGTGTTTAGCAGACCAACGACGGTTATTTTTATAACTGCACGGAGCTAACCGCTCAGGGTTTCGCCCTTGTTGTGTTTTTATTTTACGATATATTTTATGCTTTGTCAAGGGTTTAAGCAAGAATTCGCAAGAGGAAAAGTTTTTTGCGCGGGGGCTTAATGCTTTAAGCATTACGCTTGACGAGGCGGAGTTTATTATGTTATAATAAAACCGTATTTTGATAAGGCGGTCGGGGCGTGCCGCATGCGCGAATTGCGCTATGCTCGGGCGTTGAGTTCTTCCGCTTTCACGACATCAAAAAAACTTTTCACGCGGCGGCTTTTGTGGCTGTCAATTTAAGAGGTTACTATGCTGACAAGTATCTGTGGTATCAACTGGGGCGACGAAGGCAAGGGAAGAATGGTCGATTTGCTTTCCCGCGAGTACGACGTCGTCTGCCGCTATCAGGGCGGAAACAACGCCGGACACACCGTAATAAATTCCAAGGGCAAATTCATTTTGAATCTGCTGCCCTCGGGGATATTGCGCGACGAGGTCGTTAATATCCTCGGCTGCGGAATGGTCATTGATATCAAACACCTTTGCGGCGAAATCGAAAAATTGCGCGCGGCGGGTATCTCCATAAGCCCTGAAAACCTCAAAATAAGCGACAAGGCGATAATCACGATGCCCTACAACGTGTTGCAGGACGTGATGGAAGAGGACAGACTCGCCAAGGCGACGGGCAAGCCGTACGGCTCAACTCGCCGCGGAATCGCGCCCGTCTACGCAGACAAATACATGAAAAAAGCGTTCCGCATGGGCGAACTTCTGAATACCGAACTTTTATACAGCCGCCTGCCCGATATCGTCGAGTGGAAGAACATGACTATCCGCGCATACGGCTTCGAACCCGTGAATGTTAAGGACATGATAGACTACTTCGAAACTTACGGCAAGCCCCTGCGCGACTATATCTGCGACACGGGCGTATACCTCAACAAGGCGCACGCCGCGGGTAAGAAAATCATGTTCGAAGCCCAGCTCGGCGCGCTGCGCGATATCGATTACGGCATTGTCCCTTACACTTCTTCGTCCTCGACGATTGCGGCATATGCGCCCATCGGCGCGGGCGTGCCCAACCTCAAACTCGACAACTCGATAGGCATAATGAAGGCGTATTCGAGCTGCGTGGGCGCAGGTCCTTTCACCTGCGAATACTTCGGCGAAAAGGCGGAAAGACTTCGCGAGCTCGGCGGCGAATACGGCGCGGCTACGGGCAGACCGAGGAGAGTAGGTCCGTTCGACGTCGTCGCTTCCCGCTACGGGATAATGTGCCAGGGCGCGGACGTCATCGCGCTTACAAAGCTGGATATTTTGGACGACTACGAGGAAATCGAAATATGCACTCACTATGAGTTGAACGGGAAGATTATAGACGACTTCCCCTTTACCGACGTGCTCGACCAATGCAAGCCCGTGTTTGAAAAGGTTAAGGGCTGGCACTGCGATATTTCGGGCTGCCGCAAGGCTTCCGACCTGCCCAAAGAGGCGATGGACTATATCCGACTTTTGGAAAAACTGTGCAACTGCAAGATAAAGTATGTTTCCGTCGGCGCAGAGCGCGACGCCTGCATTGTGCTTGATTGAAAATAGTGCGCGGTTATACGGCTTGCGCTTTTTGATAAGGGTGAAAGTAAAAAATGAAGAGAGTTGTCATTCCGAGCGATTAAGGACGCGTAGCGTTCGACAGAGGCGAGGAATCCGGCAGGAGTTAGCGCATAGGATAGGCATAAGCGCAATGAAATACCGGATTCTTCGACTTCGT
>CANREX010000030.1 GCA_947629735.1 uncultured Clostridia bacterium | reverse complement strand
AGAGGACGCGCCGATATTAAAGGAAGAGTTGCTGCTTAAACAAAGCCGCGCCTGCGCCCGCGCTTCCGCCATAGCCCCGCTGGCGACTATAATTGTAATTGTGCTTTCGACATTGTTCTATATGTTAATATTATATTTATATGCTATATCTAATAAATCAAATAATAGTGCAATGATAGAAGAAGAAATTATAAGTAAAATATTGTTTGCGGTTGATGTCTTAGCGATAGCTTGTGTTATTATATTTAAGATGCTTTTCAATATGCATAAATATCAAATTTACAGCAACAAAAAAGATAAGTTGACGCGTTGGATTATTGTATATGTTTTCTTGTTGGTCATGTCTGAATTATTTGGCATATTTGGCGGTACTTTTGGATTAATAATTTATATGTCATATTTGTTGCTTGTAATAAGCATAATAGGAATTATTCTTTGTGCGATAGCAAAAAATCAAACAAAAAAAGCAAACATGCTATTATACGGAAGCAAAAAGCCAACGGATACGCCAACCGAATTCGGCAAAAAATTTCTTGAAGAAAATGCCGCATACGAAAAAAGTGTAACGCAATATAAAGAATATATCAAGCAATTGAAAAAATATATGTATGAAAAGTCCATTAGCGAAAGCGGATATGATTACAATAGCAAATGGGCGAAGCTAAGTTATTGGACATCTACGCACAAAGCAGCGACATTTATAATTGCTCTCGCCGTGATTGCCATAATTGCCGTTATAGTGATTATTCCCGCCATGTTATAAGCTGTTTTGCGCAACAGCGCGATAATGAGCAAGTGAATAAAAGCGCAGTCGCCCTATCTATCTGGCGACTGCGCTTTCTATATCTGCCCGCTTCCCTAAAACAGGGAAGCGGGCAGATATAACGTTTGGGGGCAATACGCCGCATAGTAACGGCAAAAGAATAAACTGCGGTCGACCCCACACCCCTTTTTTAATTTCCCCCACTCCCCTGTGCAAGGGGAGTGGGAGAATATAGGGGGCGCGTTTTTACATGCTGTCATTCCGAGCCTGCCGAGGAATCTGGTTGGGGTATGCCGCATAATAAAGTCCTTAGCGTAATGAATTACCAGATTCTTCGACTTCGTTCGGCTTTCAGCCTCACTACGCTCAGAATGACAGTAAAAAAATATATGCGTTCACTCCGCTTTGTGAAAATTTTTGCTTAATCGCAAAAATTTTCTACAAACCATCGGGCTTACGCCCTCGGGCAGAATGACAATAAAGGGGATCTTGCGCTCTCGCTCAGAATGACAATAAAGTGGGACTTCCGCTTGCCCGCTCAGAAAGTATTCTTACGCTCTTGGGTGGGGTGACATTCTCGGCGAAACGAGTATAAATTGCCAAGATTGACATATACTATTGACTTTTAAGAAAAATTTCTGTAAAATTATAATACCTATATAACAAGCGCTTTGTTTCCGCGAAAGTTATGTTTTAAACAACGTTTGGTTCTCGCTGCAATTATATCGCGATGGTTATATTAAAAACGACAAATATTATGAAAAAGCGTATTATTTCCGTAATAATTACATTTCAAGCGGCGTTGTTCTCGCTTCTGGCGGGAATAATTTTGCTTGCCGTAAAACCCGTAGGGGCGTATGCGAGTTCCCTCGGAGCGGAAGAAATAAGCAATGCGCCGCCTGCAAATCTTTCCGAGTTACAAAGCGCGAGCGGCGAGCAGCTTGATTATTGGGCGGGAAATTTAAACAAATTCGACGGCAGGGAATATGATTACTTGACGCCGGCGCGTAACCAATACACTAAGAATACTTGTTGGGCGTTCGCGGCGGTTGGGGCAGCCGAGGCAAGCATTCTGCGCGAGGGAATAAATAAAAATGCGACAAAAGACAATCTTGACTTCGACGAGACGATAGCGGCATACACCCGACATGTCCGCGACGGGGATCAAGACCCGCTTTTGTTGACGACAAACGACAAGTATGATTTCGGACATTGGAATCAGGGAGACAGCGCCGTAAACGCACTTGCCATTATGACGCAGGGCTATACTCTTCTGCGTGAAAATTCCTTTCATCAATCCGTTGAAGTAAGTAAAATCAAAAGCTGCCTTCACCAGTCCGAATATTATCTCCAAAGTTATCAGTGTATTCCGACGGAAAAAGACGCCATCAAGCGCGCGATTTTGCAATACGGGGCGGTCACGTTCAATTACAGCGCGCCGTCCTCCAATAAGTATTATTCTCCCTATCAATCGGCTAACCATTCGTCAATTATCGTAGGTTGGAACGACGACGTGAAGAGTTCGGAGTTTTCTCCAAGCAAGCCCAAAGGCGACGGGGCGTGGATAATCAAGAACAGCTGGGGAGATTTTTCGGGATATAAAGGATACTACTACATATCCTATGAATTGCCGATAGGCTCTATCTATGCCGTCGATCTTGCGATGAGAGACGACTATCAGAATATTTATTACTACGACGGAAATATAACAGTCAACCGCGTCAGAAACGCGAGTGAATCGCAAGCGGCTATTTACGAGGCGAAACTTTCGAGCCCTACAAAACAGGAGCAATTGAAAGCCGTCATGATTTCCGTACCGGAGGGAGATTTAAATGTCAACGTCAGGATATACAAAAATTTAAACGCAAATCCTGGCAACGTCAATGACAAAATTAACAAACCCGATCAAGGCGTTCCCGCAGGCGAGGTGGACGCGCATATCAAATATGACGGGATGCACACAATAGATTTAAAAGAGCCGATAGACCTCGAACAGGGCGAATATTTTTCAATCGTTGTCAGTTGCAGAAACAAATATAACAGCCCGATTTCCGTAAATTGTGCGGCGGATAGCAGCGCTTCTGTAAACGATATGACATATTACCTGCAAGACGGAGAATGGATAAGTTTTAAAAGCAGCAATTATTATGCGGATAGTTCAACGGGCAACAGGACGGCTAAAATCAGGGCGATAACAAACACCGTCGGGCGAAAAACGCAATCGGACAACGATTTAAAATATGCCCGCGTGGAGATCCTTAACCGACTTGTCTACTACGCACGGGGGAAGAATCTGACTCCCGATTTGCAGGTTTATTTAGACGGAAAACTGCTTGAATTCGGGCAAGATTACGAGGTTAGCGTTCGGGATATAGTTAAACCCGGCATGACGGAAATAGAAATTTCAGGCATAGGCGCATATAAAGGCGTCAGAAAAACTTATTTCGAAGTGGCGAAGCCCAAAGATCCGCCGAATGTCATGGGCGGCACGGTGGACGTCTACGACAACACGATAAATCTGCACGATATCCCCATCCCCGTCGATTGGGAGTGGGTCGATATGGACAGAAAACTCGACGTCGGAACGTCCGTTTTTCCCGTCTCAATAAAATATGTCGGGGCAGATAAGGACTTCTACCAAAATTCCACCTGCGATTTTTATGTGAACAAAATAGCCCAGAGTCCGCCCGCCGACTTCGATATTGCGGACGCCGCGGTGGAAATCGTGGGGGAATATACGTACACGGGCGAGCCTGTCGAGCCACAAGTGAGGGTTATCTATGACGGCAAAGTGCTTCACGCTTCAATCGATTATATTTTGACATTGCAGGACAACACAAACGCGGGAACGGCAACGGTCACCGTGGAAGGATGCGGGCGTTATTTCAACCGAATAAGCCGCGAATTTGAAATACAAAGGGCGGAATCGCCCAAAGACAAACCGAACAGCATAATTAAAATCAGCGCAAAAATTACAAACCTTAACCAAATTTTTTTGAACTGTGAAAATTGGGCGTGGGAAACGGCGGATCTCGATATAACAAGCGATAATTTCCCCGTTACGGCTGTTTATATCGGGCAGGATAAGGACAACTACGCAAATATTCGGGCGCAGATAACTATAATTCGCGAATCGCAATTCGAAATTTCGGACATCGCCGAGCTCGGGCTTGAAGAGGACAGCTTTACATACGACGGGCGGGCAAAGACGCCCGAAGTTATCGCGAAGGACGGCGGGGTTGTGCTTGTACAAGGTGAAGATTACGACGTAGAGTATCTCAATAACACCCTTGCGGGGCAGGCGAGCGTTGTCGTCAAGGGGAAAAACGACTATTCGGGCGAGGTGACGTTGTATTTCACCATAGCCAAGGCGGAAAGACCCGAACAGTTGCCCAACGATTCAATAACCGTTGCAAGAAATATAAAAACACTGCAAGAAATTCAGCTTATAAGCGGTTGGGAGTGGGAATTGCCCGAAACGGAAATAAACGCCGAATCGATCAAGGCGTATGCCGTATATTCGGACGCGGCTAATTACGAGCCCTGCCGCGTGGAAGTCACAATAACGAAAGAGCCGCCGAAAAATGCGTCAAAGATAAGCGTTACCCTCGACATGGAGTCTTTTGTTTACGACGGTCGGGAGAAAACGCCCAACGTCATCGCGAAGGACGGCGGGGTTGCGCTTGTGCAAGGCGAAGATTACGACGTTTCTTACAGAGACAATTTGTTTGCCGGTCAAGCTGCTGCGGTCGTAACTTTTAAGAACGATTACGCGGGCGAAGTCACTTTGCCTTTTGCTATCGACAGGGCGGCAAGGCGAGACTTTGCGGTGGAGCAGAGCGGCTGGACATACGGGGAAGAAAACACCCCTGAGCCGACAATAATCGGGGCTATGGAGACCGCGGAAGTTACTTACACTTACTCGGACGAAAAGGACGGCGAATACGCCGCGGAAAAGCCGATTGATGCGGGAATATATTGGATCAAAGCGGAAATCGGGCAATCGGGAAACTACAATTCCGCCGTTGCAAAATCATCGTTCACCATAGACAAGGCGGAGAAACCCGCGCAGTTGCCGAGCGCAAAAATAACAGTTGCAAGGAATATAAAGACCTTGCGAGAAGTGCAGCTTATAAGCGGTTGGGAATGGGAGACGCCCGAAACGGAAATAAACGCCGAAACGGTCGCGGCGTATGCCGTATATGCGGACGCGAAAAACTACAAGCTCGGCCGCGTGGAAGTCACGATAACAAAGGAGCAGCCCAAGAGCGCTTCCGGGCTGAATATCGCGCTTAGCAGCAACGCCTTCGTTTACGACGGGCAGGAGAAAACGCCGAAAGTTATCGTGAGGGACGGCGGGATAACGCTTGCGAAAGGCGTAGATTACGACGTAGAGTATCGCAACAACAAGTTTGTAGGGGAAGGTATTGCGGTTGTCACTTTCAAAAACGGTTACGCGGGCACAAGGGAGTTTGCATTTTCTATTTTGCAGGCTGAAAAGCCGAATATCGACAGCGAGATAACGCTCGGCGAGAAGCCCGAAAAGTTGTCGGATATCCGCCTTCCGCAGGGGTTTGTCTGGGCGGACGATGAGGAAGTTGCGGGTAGCAGGCTCACGAAGAAAGCGATTTACGTGGGCGAGGACGCGAACTGCTACAAGGTGACGGAAGTCTATTTCGATATAGTTATCGGCGGGCAAAATATGCCCGATAAGCCCGAACAAAGCAATGCCCTTTTGCTTGCGATAATCATTCCGACCTGCGCGCTTATCGCCGCGGGCGCGGGTCTCGCAGTATTTCTGCGTCTTCGCAAAAAACGCCGCAAATAACGAGGACGGGCAGGCGCGAAAATTCGCGCCTGCCCGATGTTTTATTATCAGACAATTTTTCATCTTATGCGAAGAGCAGGCAAAATATCAAAATAAAATTATAGGCAAAAATCACTCCGTTTGGGCGGCGGGTGGCGGACATCTACGCGCTTTTGCGCTAAAAGTGTTAAATGTAAAAAAATTGTTAAGATATATTCCCTAGCTTGCAATTTACTTTGAATGGTGATAAAATAATAAACACTTTGATAAAAGTGCCGTAAAGCAATAAATGTGCTTTAATAAAAGTGCGGCAAAGCAATAAACGCGCTTTAACAAGCGGCGCCGCAAAACAGCAGCCGCACTTCTAATAAATAACGCAATAAACAGCAAACATTTAACAAACAATTCAACAAAACAGCAAACGCTTTGACATAACAGAGGAAAAAGTATGAAAAAGAAGTTATCTGTTGTCTTTTCCGTTTTGATGGCGGCGACGCTATGAATATAATCGGCAACATAACCGCCGCGCCTATGGACCTTCTGAAAATGCCCAAGGAGGAGGCGTATGAAGAGGGGATGCGGCTGCTGCGCACGGTCGGACTCGCGGATAAAGCGCTCAATTTTCCCGACGAGCTTTCGGGCGGACAGAAACAGCGCGTCGCGATTGCGCGCACCCTCGCCATGAAGCCCGACATCATTCTCTTCGACGAGCCCACGTCAGCTCTCGATCCCACAATGGTGGGGGAAGTCCAATCCGTAATACGCGACCTCGCAAAACAGGGGCTTACGATGATAATAATCACGCACGAAATGCGTTTCGCTCGGGAAGTGGCGAACCGCGTGTTCTATATGGACGAGGGCGGCATTTACGAGGAAGGCTCGCCTAAGGACATCTTCCAAAACCCCAAGCGGGAAAAAACGATTGCCTTTATCAAACATATCAATATGTTCTCGGCGGAAATTCTTTCGTTGGACTTCGATTTTATCGGTCTGAATACGGGGCTGGAAGAGTTCGGCAGGCGCAACGGAATGTCGCAAAATACCATATACAGGTTGCAGACGGTCTTCGAGGAACTGTGCGTGCAGATTATTTTGCCCGCCCTCGGGGAGGACGTCAACATGCAGCTCTCAGCCGAATTCTCTCAGGCGGACGAGAGGGCGACGATGAAGATAAAATACGGCGGCGACGCATTCGACCCGAAAAATTCGGACAACATTATCTCGCTCAAACTCGCTGAAAACGCCGCCGAAAGTATTGTGTACGAGAACGTCCGCGACGGTGAATTTTCCAACCTTGTCACCGTGACGATTAAATAGAATGAAATATAATAGGCTACTTTGTGCGAAGCGCGGGCGGAGAGAATTCTCCGCCCGCATATTTTTAATTGTGTGCCGAGCTTATTAAAGGGTAGTCATTTCGACCGATTGAGAGCGCAACGCGCTCGATTGAGTGGAGAAATCCCATGGTGGTCTTGACTTCTATACCTCCCCACTCCCCTTGGTTGAGGGGAGTGGGGAGGGCAGGGTGGGCGTGGGGTTTACCGCATTGTCATTCCGCCCGAGGGCGCAAGCCCGATGGTTTGTAGAAAATTTTTGCGATTAAGCAAATATTTTCACAAAGCTTGCCGAGGAATCCGGCTGGGGGTATGGCACATAAGATTGACCTAAGCGCAATGAAATTTTAGATTCTTCGACTGCGCTAACGCTCCGCTCAGAATGACAGAAAAAGGGTTGTAGCCCTCGGGCGGAATGACAAAAAGAGTTGCTCAGAATGATAGCAGGGGCGGTGGAGGTCATAACCACCCAAAAACAATCAAAACCGTCAAAAATAACGATAAATTACGGTAAATAACGGTTTATAACGCGAAATCATGCAAAAAGCGCGCCGAGGGGTAGGGGGAAAAGCAAAAACCCGAGCTTAAAAAGTTGACGGGCGGCGCGGCTCATGATAAAATGAAAATACGGTGAAAATTTTCAAGGGACGTCCCTTGTGCGTTGTTTTCAACAACGCACATAAAAATTCTATCCGCAAATTTATTTTCGGAGGTTATTATGGGCAAAATAGAAGGAAGCGCCGAGGAAAAAATCGTCAAATATCAAAGGCGGTTGATACCCGTAAACATAGTGGTTATCATCCTTTCGCTTGTGGCGGCGCTCAGCTTGTTTTTCGCGCCCCTTGTGCAGATTGACGTGGGTGGGGTGCTCGAAGTCATAGTGGAGCAGATAGACGACTCCTCTTCGGGCGGCTCGGGAAGTTCGGGCAGCGACAGCAGCAGCGATACGACCAAGGAGCTCATGAATTCTATGGTTAAAAGCCTTTCGGGCATGCAACTTTCGCTCAGCACGATGACAATCACTCAGTTTGCTTTTGCGGGCGAGCCGCTGCAAATCATCGTTTCGGAAGTTGCTGACAAGGTTGAAGAGGCGGCAACGGAGATGGTCTCCAATGTGCTCGTTTCCACCGCAAAGACGGCAATCGACAAGCAGATAGAGGAGACGACGGACGAGGAAACAAAGGCGCAACTTCAAAGTATCAAAGAGGCGCTTGACGAGATTTCCACCGAGGAAGTCATAGAAAAGATAAGCAAATTGGAGAGCGCAACGCCCGCGACCAAGGACGAAGCGATAGATGAGCTTGCGGACTACATGATTGATACTTTCGGCGAAGACGCGGGCTTGTCGGCGGAATATAAAGACAAGATCGTGGAAGTCGTCAACGACATGTACGACAAGACGGTGGCAAACAACGACGGAAAGTTTACCGTCGAAGCATGCATCTGCGTAAATATCTCTTTGGCGATGCAGGGTGAAGAAAACGCCACCATTTACACCAATTACGAGGACCTGATTAACGGCTTGCTCAACTCGCAGGGCGGCGGCAACCAGAACAGCACGGGTGTGATTGCGCCCGTCTCCAAGAGCGCGGCGGCGAATAATTCCAACGGCTCGACCAACGGGAATTCGAGCGGGAATTCGAACGGCTCTACCAACGGCAATTCAAGCGGGAATTCGAACAACAATCAGCAGGCGTTGGACGACCTCAACGAGACCCTTAACACGGTTGCGGGCTACGCAAAGTACTTTGTATACGCAATGTTCTTCCTTATCGGCATATGGGTTATCCTTGCGATATTCGCGCTTGTACATACCTTCTGCGGCAACAAGCGGTTCATGATGTGGTATGTGAAGCTGCTCGGCTTCCTGCCCTGCCTGTTATTCGGAGTTGCGCCCCTTTTGGCGACTGCGCTTCTTCCGAAGTTTATCCCCGAATCGGCGGAAGTCGTGGGCATATTCGGCGCAATTTCCTCGCTCACGTGGATAAGTGGCGCGTGCTACATTGCGCTTTGGCTCGTCAGCATTTTCTGGGCGTTCCCCATCAAGCACAAGATACGCAAGCTGAAAAAGCAGATTAAGCGCGGCGAAGCCTGATAAGAATAAAAGAATGGGATTAGCTTTTGCGGTTGGGCTGTTTTTAGTCCAACCGCACATTTTGTATATGGAGAGCCCCGAGGCGTTTGCGTCTCGGGGCTCTCCATATACAAAGCTGCCGCTAAACGCATATAAGCGGCGTTCTGCTTTGTTGCCTTTGCGTTTGCCCTTGGTCATTTACGTCTGTGTAAACTCCCTTCGCAAAATGCTCACGCGCCTCGCATAACTTGCTTCTCTGCGTTTATAGACTTCGTAATTGCAGCTCCCGCAATTCCACCTATTGCCCTTTTTCCGCGCGATAAAATCGCGCTCCCTCTCTCCCCACTTCCCTATCTATGGAAGTGGGGAGATATAGTGTAGTGGGTTCTTTAAAATGTTGTCATTTCGACCGATTGAGAGCGCAACGCGCCCGATTGAGTGGAGACTCTCACACGGCGTAAGGGCAACGCCGTGTTCGGTCACCGTTCGCGCGGAACGATATGCGCTCACTCATCTTGCTTCGGCACGCACAGCATACTATGCTGTGCTATGAAATGCCTCGCTCGTCCCATGGTGGTGGTAGGGAGTAACTTTGAAACGGCTTTTTCACTTAATACTATCGGATTCTTCGACTGCGCTAACGCTACGCTCAGAATGACAAAAGGGGGGGGCGGGCTGTCGCCCTCGGGCAGAATGACAAAGGGGGCGGGCTGTCGCCCTCGGGCAGAATGACAGTGCGTCGGCAATGCGGCAAAAAGATGTCATGGTGGGAAAATGGGTTGCATAATCATAGCGGGGAAACGGGCGGCATAAGATAATAAACTATGGAAAGGTCGGGCAATGGGCGCAGCGCAAAGGCGGAAAAGAGTAGCGGCGGAATTTTTTCCGCGCTGAGTGCGGCGACGGGCTTGGGCAACGCTCTTCGTTTTCCCTCGCTTTTCGCATTGTACGGCGGCGCGTTCCCGATAGCCTATCTTATCTGTCTGATATTCGTCTGTTATCCGTTGCTTTGCGCGGAGCTGCGCTTCGGCAAGGGCGGCGTGCGCGGGTGGAGCATGTTCGCCGTGTGCGCCGCGATAAATTGCGCGCTCATCGCGCTGTGTTACGGGAAAGTCTGCGCGTCTACGTTTTCCATGCTTTTGAGTTTAACGCTCGGCGTAAGCGCCGCCCCCGCGAGCGGTCTTGCCCTGTTTGCGTGCGGCGGGGTCGCGCTCGCATGCGCGGCGTTTGTGCTGTTTGGGGGGCAACGCAGAGTTGCGCGTTTCGGGAAGATTTCGGTGATGTCCGCCCTCTCCGCATTTTCCCTCGTCGCCTGTGTATCTTTGATAAGGGGACTTGCGAGTTTCCCGCCCGTGGAACTTTCGGCGTTCGCCCGCGGCGCAATGTGGGCGGACTGCCTCGGGCAGTGTCTGCTTTCGCTCTCACTCGCGGGCGGTGTAATGCCGACTTTCGCAAAGGGGCTGGACGGGAATTTTTCGGTGACCAAAACCGCCGCCAAAATAATCGCCGCCAACGTCGCGGGCTGCGCGCTTTCCTCGGTTTGCGCCTTTTCGGGCGGCTTTTCGCAATCCGACTTATTGACGGCAGGGGGAGGGGTGACGCTCGCGCTCGGGCTGTATCCGCGCGCGATTTCTCTCGTCTTTCGCGGTGGCGTGGCGGCGCGACTGATTTCCGTCCTCTTCTTTTCGGCGGTGTTTACTGTCTCGGTGCAGTCCGCCTGCTGCCTGTTTTCCCCCGCAATTTCTCTTCCGCCCGAAAAGCGCAGACCCCTCGCAATAGCTGCCCTTATCGCCCTTTCGCTTTGCCTCATACCGCTGCTTGAAGCGTGGAACGGCGCGGTTTTTGCCGCCGCGGACAGGACGGCTTGTTCCGTGAACGCGGTAATTTTGGCGTTTTGGGAGTGCATTATCGCCCTTTCGCCCCATAACCGCGGCATGATGAAGGAGTGCGGAAAGGCTGTGCGGGCGCTTCTTGCCGCCATATGCCTGCCCGCATGCGGGGCTCTGGCGCTGCTGGGCGTGAGCGCCGCCCGCTTTTTTCCGTCGCCGCCCGCCGTCGCTGCTGCCGCCGCGTGCGTTACCGCCGTATTTTACCTTCCCGCGCGCGAATTTCTGCGCGGTCTGCGGGCAAAGTTGCGCAAAAGAGGGCGGTTTTAAAAGTCAAGAGGGCAGTCTTAAAAGTCATAAAAATTTATGACAATCGTTCGCTTTTTTATTGACAAAAGCGGGTGCGTGTTATATAATCGGGTTATGAGCCGAGGGGCGCAGCGCGCCGCTTGCGGCGCGCTGCGCGGCATATCGCGCTCCGCCGCGGCAATACGCAAAGGCGGGTAGACGTCGCCCTCAGCCCTTCCGCATAGCGGTCAGATGAAAAATTCACGACGAGCAGTAACATGATAACAAACGCAGCGCTTATTGTTTACGCCGTATGCGCGGCGGTCTGCCTGATTTGCTATATTCCCAAGCTGAAACAGCTATTTTACGCAAAGCACAGGCTTCCGCACAAGACGGCGACAGAAAAGAGAAGATTATCGGTAATCGTTCCCGCACGCGAAGAAAGCGAGATAGTAGGCGATCTGTTTGCGTCCATTGCGGAGCAGGACTACGACAGGCGGTATTTTTCCGTCAACGTCGTCGTGGACAGGGAGGACGACCCCACCGTGAGCATTGCGAAGTCCTACGGCTTCAACGTGTTCGTCGTGCCCGACCAAAAATGCAAGGGCGACGCGCTCGACGGCTATTTGAAGGGCGAAAATAAGGAAGTTTTCGATACCTTCGACGCGTTCGTCATAGTGGACGCGGACGCCGTCCTCACTCACGATTATTTGACAGAACTAAACAACGCGCTCGAATACGACGCGCAGATATTCCTCTCCCGCAAGCACATCAAGAATTTCTACGGCGACAGGCACGACCGCACGATATTCACCAACTGTTCCGCGCTGACGTATGCGCAGCTCGACGATTTGGGCAATATCTACCGCACCGACCACGACATGCCGCTCACGATGTGCGGGCAGGGCATGATGGTGCGCAGGGAGACGATAGTGGACCTCGGCGGCTGGCCTTACAGGACCTTGACGGAAGATTACGAAATGCGCATGGACTGCTATCTGAAAGGGTACAAGTCGCTCTATTATCCGTACGCCGTAATCTGCACGGAAGAACCCCTCAGACACAGAGAAAATTTCAACCGCCGCATGCGCTGGCTAACGGGCTATTCGCAGTGCGACAGAATGTATAAAGGCAAGGTGAGAAAGCAGGCGAAAGCGCGCGGCAAGGCGACGGCGGGGGAGTGGGAGCTTTTCCACGGGTTGGACGTCCCCATAGCCTTTCTGATAATCACGCTTATCGCCGTCCTCGCAGGGGTCGGGATAACCGTCTACGGCGGCGTGACGGGCGCGTACGGCTGGCTTTATCCCCTTCTCGCGCTTATAGTTACGCCCTTGGTGGTTATCTATTTAGCCCTATTCATTTATGGCGTAATGTGCATAAGGAGCATGGAGGACGCGTTCGAAAATATCCCTCTGCACGAAAAGATATTTACCGTGCTGTACGAGCCGCTCTTCGCGCTGGAATACGTGCCCATTTATATTGCGAGCAAATTCAAGGCTAAGTACGGCTGGGATTGGAAGCCCACCAAACATATCCGCTATAA
>CANREX010000029.1 GCA_947629735.1 uncultured Clostridia bacterium | reverse complement strand
GCAGCCCGCAAGTACGGTAAGCGCGTAGTTGTCTCGGGGGTTGAGGCAGTACAAAATGGTCTTGGGGAGCGCGCCCTGATTATCCAGCTCTCCCAAAAGCGCGGAGAGTTTTTCCATATATACGGCGTCCTCTATCGCGTCGAAGCCCGTATCCGGGCCTATCTTTGCGAGCATGGACTTGGAATTGTTACGCAGCGCGCCGATATGATATTGCTGTACCCAGCCGTACTTTACGTACTGTTTGCCGAGGAACAACAGTATATAGCCCTTGTACTTATCCTGCTCTTCTTCCGACACGGGCTGACCCTTCATGCCCTTTGCGAAAATCGCGTTCGCCTCTTCATACGTCGCGGGGGCGTAGTGGACGACGTCGAGCGCGTGGTCGGAAAGTTTCGAGCCCATGCTGTCGAAGAACGCTATCCTCTCTGCAAGGGCGTTGCACAGATCTTCGAGCGTGTTTATGGGCTTACCGACAACCTTTGCAAGCTGCTTTACCCAATCCGCAAACCAGCTGAGTTCGACGTTTATCGCCTTATCGGGGCGGAACGCGGGACGGACGGTGACTTTGAGCGTCTTGTCCTCGTTCATCTTCTTGTGCCATTCGAGGCTGTCCACGGGGTCGTCCGTGGTGCACACCGTCTTGACGTTGAATTTGTACATCATCTCGCGCGCGGTGAGCGTTTCGA
The DNA here is from genome assembly GCA_947629735.1 of uncultured Clostridia bacterium. Classification (GTDB taxonomy): domain Bacteria; phylum Bacillota; class Clostridia; order Christensenellales; family Borkfalkiaceae; genus Coproplasma. Next base: position 12,300 of record CANREX010000029.1, on the reverse strand, counting down.
GCACTTTATTCGCCTTATCCCATATCTTTTTCGCGTTCTTGGCGTTGATTATGTCGTCTATGCCGAAATACCTCTGCATTTCGAGGTGCGACCAGTGATACAGGGGATTGCCCACGAAGTAAGGCATGCTCTCCACGAACTGCAAATACTTCTTGTAGTCGTCGTCAGGACCTGAAATGCTGTCCTCTTCATAGCCCCTCGCGCGGAGCGAACGCCACTTGTAGTGGTCGCCGTACCTGTCGCCCGCGCCCAGCCAGACTTCGGCGAGATTGCGGAACTTCTTGTCCTCGTAAATTTCCTTGGGTTGAAGGTGGCAGTGATAATCGATTATAGGCATCTTTTCCGCATGTTCGTGATACAGCTTTTTTGCCGTCTCGCTTTCAAGCAGGAAGTCCTTATCCATAAATTTTTTCATTATAATGTTACCCCCGTTTTGAATATCGCTATTTCTTTGGTGTTGTTTAATTCGTTTTTGGTCTTTTTGCCGTTAGCGACCTCCACGATGAGGTCGATGAGCTTTTCAAGCTGCGTGTCGAAGTCGCTTTCAAGCACCGCGCCCGCGTTGAAGTCTATCCAATTCGCCTTCTTTGCCGCGAGGTCGGAATTGGTCGCGATCTTTATTGTGGGAACGAAGCCGCCGAAAGGCGTGCCCCTGCCCGTCGTGAACAGCACGAGGTGGCAGCCCGCCGCCGCTATGTTGGTGACGGCGCACATGTCGTTGCCCGGGCCGTTGAGCAGATTCAAGCCCTTGCACTTCACGAAGCCGTCGTCGAAAACGACGTCCTCGACAGGACCTGCGCCCGATTTTTGCGTGCAGCCGAGAGACTTGTCTTCAAGCGTGGTTATGCCGCCCGCCTTGTTGCCGGGCGAGGGGTTTTCATATACTTCCTGCCCGTTCCTGCGGAAATAGTCCTTGAAATCGTTGATGAGGCGGACTATCTTTTTGAACGTCTCCTCGTCCTTCGCACGGTTCATGAGGAGCTGTTCCGCGCCGAACATTTCGGGGACTTCGGAAAGCACCGTCGTGCCGCCCGCCGCCACGATATAATCGGAGAACCTGCCGACGAGCGGATTTGCGGTTATACCCGAAAGCCCGTCGCTGCCGCCGCACTTCAAGCCCACTTTGAGGCAGGAGATGTCCTTTTTGACCCTCTTGTCCTTCTTTACGACCGCCGCTATCTGCTTCAACAGCGCGACGCCCGCTTCAATCTCGTCCTCAACTTCCTGGCAGACGAGGAATTTTATCCTGTTTTCGTCTATCTCGCCGAGCCCCGCCTTAAACGCAGCCATCTGGTTGTTTTCACAGCCCAGACCGAGGACGAGCACGCCGCCCGCGTTGGGGTGCTTGACAATCTTTTGCAGTATCAGCTTGGTGCGCTCGTGGTCGTCGCCGAGCTGCGAGCAGCCGTAGGGGTGCGTGTAGGTGAATACGCCGTCGAAGCCCTCTTCTCCGCACTTGGCTTTGAACGTTTCGACGATCTCCTTAGCCTGTCCGTTTACGCAGCCGACGGTGGGGATGACCCAGATTTCGTTGCGTATGCCGACATCGCCGTTCGCGCGCTCATACACGTTGACGGTGCGGGGCGCGACCTTTTTGACGGGCGTGGGAACTTTGTTGTACTCGTATTCGAGGTTTTCCTTTAAATTGGTCTTGACGTTGTGCGTGTGCACGTGACAGCCTGCGGGGATATCCGCCGTCGCATGGGCGATGGAATTGCCGTATTTTATTATCTGTTCGCCGTTCTTTATGTCTTTGAGCGCGAACTTGTGACCTTTCGTAATGTCCTCGGCGAGCTTTACTCCCTGTTCGGTTTCGCCCGCTTTCAGATCGCACAGCGCGACCGCGACGTTGTCGAGGCGGTTAATTATTATAGATTTCTTTGCCATATGATGATTCCCTTCCGCTTAACACATGCCGCAACCCGTCGTGACGAAGCACTTTACCGCGGCGTTCATGCCCTTGGTGTCCATCGCTTGCAGATATTTCGCGACGGTGGCGGTTATGTCGGGGGAAAGCGCGTTCATATCCACGCCCCACGCGTCCTTCCAGCCGAGGGCCTTGCGTGCAAGCGCGGTGTAGTCGCCGTCGAACTCCGCCCAGAGTTTAGCCCAGAATTCGAGATATGCCGCGTCGTCTTTGAGCTCTATCTTCTGCTCGCCCCTCTTGCCTTTGTGGAATTCCACGAGCGCCGCGAACGCGAACACGAGGTGCTGCGGGAGAGCGCCCTTGATGCGGATATAATCTTCCAGCGTGGGAAGAAGGCGGGTACGGAATTTGGTCGTAGAATTGAGCGCTATGGACATCAGTTCGTGCCTTATGAAGGGGTTTTTGTACCTCTCTATGACGGAATTTGCGAACGCGACCATCTGGTCCTGCGGCAAATCTATCGTGGGATTTACCTCGTCGAACACGAAGTCGTGCACGAACTTGCCGATAACCTCGTCGTTGACCGCTTCGCCGACCGTGTCTATGCCGCACAGATACGCCACGGGAACCATTGCCGTGTGCGAGCCGTTGAGAATTTTTACCTTTCTCTGCTTATAGGGCTTTATGCTGTCCGCGAAGATGACGTTGAGCCCCGTGGAATCTGCGGGGAATATCTTCTGTATATACGCCTCTTTTTTGAGTACCCAAAGGTGGAAAATTTCGCCCTTGACTACGTTGTTGTCTATATATCCCGTCTCCTTTTGAATATCTTCTATCTCGTTGCGGGGATAGCCGGGGACTATTCTGTCAACCAGCGTGGACGTGAAGTGGTTAGCCGTCTGCATCCACTTGATGAACTTCTTGTCCATCTTGTTGATTTCCGCAAGCTCGGTAAGACATCTGTACAGTTCGTCGCCGTTGTTGTCTATAAGCTCGCAGGGAATGATTGCAAGACCCTTCGTCATGTCGCCGTTGAATTTATCGTATCTCCTCTTCAACAGCGCGAGGAGCTTGCCGGGATAGGACTTGGGGCAGACGGTGAAATCGGTGTCGGTAGGGTCTACCGCGATGCCCGCTTCCGTCGTGTTGGAGATGATTATCTGTAAATCTTCGCTTTCGCCGTAGGAAAGGAAATGTTCGTACTGTTCGAAGGGGTTGATGCAATCGCCGATAACGTTTATTACCTGGCTCTTTTTTACCCTTTCGCCCTTGTCTATGCCCTCCAAACGGAGAGTGTACAGCCCGTCCTGCTCGCCGAGTTCTTTTACCCTGCCGAAGGGCATGGGCTGAACTACCGCGACATTGGCGTCTATCGCGCCTGCGTCGTTGAGATTCTGTATTATCCAATCTACGAACGCGCGGAGGAAATTGCCCTCGCCGAACTGCATGATTTTAATGGGTCTTTCGGGTTTCGCGAATAATTTTTTGCTTATCAGTTCCATAAGATATGGTCTACTCCTTAATATTTTTTGTGCGCGGAAAAAGCGCGGCTTATCCCGCGCGGCGTGCGCGCATCGCGGGCTTGTCCCGTCGGGCGCACACAGAAGCGCGTGGCGGAAAAACTTCCCGTCACTTTTATCGGGCGGCGGGGTTTCCCCCGCGCGCCGAGTGCCTTTTTAGTTTCTCTCTATCGAGGAGGGAATGACTTCTTCCGTCTCCGCGTCGAAGAGATATGCCGCCTTGTAGGGCACTCCGAACGAGAACGTAGAGCCTCTTTCGGGGGTGTCGTGGGGGTTGACCTTCAATATCGTGTTCACGCCGCCCACTTTCGCATAGACGTTGGTCGTATCGCCGAGAAGCTCGGTGAGTTCCACTTCCGATTTAACAAGGTATTCGTCCTTGCCCGCTTTGCCGCCCTTTGCGACCTTTATCGCCTCGGGACGGAACGCGAACACAACGTCCTTGCCCTCTATCGCCGCAGCGTCGTCGATTATGGGCTTGATATCGAAGGAAATGCCCGCTTCTTCAACGGTGAACTTGCCGCCCTGTACCTTGCCCCTGAGGAAGTTCATGGGAGGCTCGCCTATGAAGCCCGCGACGAATAGATTCTTGGGATAGAAATACAGCTCGTAAGGGGTGCCTATCTGCTTTACATAGCCGCCCGACTTCATGACGACTATCCTGTCCGACATCGTCATAGCTTCCGTCTGGTCGTGGGTGACGTAGATGGTCGTCGCGCCGACGGAGCGGTGTATCTGCTTGATTTCCGACCTCATCGTAACGCGCTGCTTTGCGTCGAGGTTGGACAGAGGTTCGTCCATGAGGAAGATATCGACCTTTCTTATGAGCGCGCGTCCGACGGCGACACGCTGGCACTGACCGCCCGAAAGATTTCTGGGGAATCTTTCAAGGTATTCGGTAAGACCGAGTATCTTTGCGGTTGCCTGAACCTTTTCTTCGATTATGTCCGCGTCGATACCTTCGAGCATGAGCCCGAACGCGAGGTTTTCATAGACCGTGAGGTGAGGATAGAGCGCGTAGGATTGGAAAACCATCGCTATTCCCCTCTCCCTCGACGTCATCTGGTTTGCAAGTTTTCCGTCGATATAGAACTCGCCCGAGGTGATGTCTTCGAGCCCCGCTATCATACGGAGAGTGGTGGATTTACCGCAACCGGAATCGCCTACGAGGCAAATGAATTCGCCGTCCTTGATTTCCATATTGAAGTCGTGTACCGCATGGTATCCGTTGGGGTAAACCTTGTTTACGTCTTTGAATAATAATTGTGCCATTTTTTAACTTCTCCCCTTTTTATAATTTGGTGTTTATATATACATCACTCTTGTGCGAGTGTTTATTTCAGATCCTGAGTCTTGATGTTGTCCATGTCGTCGTACGCCTGATTCTCGCCGCACATGCCCCATATGAACGTGTAGTTGTACGTGCCCACGCCCGTATGTATCGACCACGACGGGGATATGACCGCCTGCTCGTTGTGCATTATTATGTGGCGCGTTTCCTTGGGCGTGCCCATGAGGTGTATGACCGCCTGATCTTCGGGCACTTCGAAGTACATATAGACTTCCATGCGGCGCTCGTGCGTGTGGCTGGGAAGGGTGTTCCACGAACTACCTACCGCGAGCTCCGTCATGCCCATGGCGAGCTGACAGCTTTCGCATACGTCCTGCACTATGAATTGGTTTATGGTGCGCTTGTTCATGCCCTCCGCCGTGCCGAGGTGACGCTGTACGCAGTAGCGCGTGCCTTCGGGAGGGGTAACGCCCTCTACCGGCTTGGTTATCTTTACGGTCGGGTAGCTCTTGTGCGCGGGGCTGGAATTTATATAGAATTTGGCGGGCTCTTTCGCGTTTACCGAGGCGAAAGTTATCTCCTTTGTGCCCATTCCTATATAAATACCCTCTTTGTGACCTATCGCGTACTTCTTGCCGTCGAGCGTTATCACGCCGTCGCCGCCGATATTTATGACGCCCATTTCCCTTCTTTCGAGGAAGTAAGCGGTGGCAAGCTCCTTAAACGTCCCGAGAGAAAGCACTTTCTTTACGGGCATTGCGCCCCCGGCGATTATCCTGTCCTGATGGGAATACGTGAGGAGGATGTCGTCCTCTTCGAACAGCTTCTTTATGAGGTATTTCTCCCTGAGCTCGTCGGTATCGTATTTCTTGGAATCGTCGGGATGATTTGCGTATCTTACGTCGAATTTCATAATTTATATCTCCTGAAAATTTTTTTCGGTTTTGCCTAACCGCCCGTCTGCGCCCGCCATCTTGCGCGCGCCCGCCGCTTGGGTCAGACGCTTTCCCACACCTTGCGTATATATTCGCAGGCGGGAATGATGTCGTCGCCCGTAGTGCCTTCGAGCACGAGAACGGCGTCTTTGTCGTATGCCTTTATGCGCGAGAGCAGAGCGGGATAATCAAACATGCCCTTGCCGGGCGCAACCTGCTTTATCTTTCCGTCCGCTATCACGAAGTCCTTCATGTGGAACACGGTTATCTTGCCCGCAAACGTGCGCAAACCCTCTTCGAGTATTTCAAGATATCTGCCGTAGTTGGACATGTCGAGGTAGTTGTAGATGTCGAATATGACCTTTACGTTATCCCTGTTCACGCCGTCTATCGCGCGCTTCAACGTGGCGACGTCGTAACAAACGTGCCCCGCCGCGCCTTCCATGCCGATATACGCGCCCACGCTCTTGGCGTAGTCCGCGAGCTCGGCAAACGTGGAGATTACAACCTGCAACGCCTCTTCCGTGCGGTTGAGCGGGTTGTACGTCCACTTGTCGTCGTTGAAAGAGCCCGTCTCGCTGCCCACGGTGTCGCAACCGAGAAGCGAGGAGTATTTGAGGTATTCCTTGAACACCTGCTTGCAGTTCGCCACTTTCTGCTTGTCGGAGTGCACGGGATTGAAATACGCGCCGATAAGCCCCACCGAGATACCGCCGTTTTTAAGCGTTTCCCCCAGAGCTTTCGCGCTTTCCGCACATATCCCGCCCGGCTTGTAGGGTATTTCGTCGATGAACTTGTACGCCACAAGTTGCACGGCGGTTATGCCGCAACTTTTACATTTTTCTACCGCAGCCGCAGCGCCTTTTACGCCGAGGTCGTGCGTGCGAAACGCAATCTGCATTGTCGTTTTACCGTTTATCTGATTAAATGAATTGCCGATTATATAATTATATGATTGAATGAATTGCCGACTATTTGAATGTATTGCCGAGTATTTGATTAAATTGCCGACATCACCTTTGCCCGCCTCATTCCCCGCATTTTGGGGGAATGAGGCGAGTTAAAGTTGTCGTAAGAATAAGATATATCCGTTTCACCGCAACTTTCTACCACCACTCAATCGAGCGCGGTGCGCTCTCAATCGGTCGAAATGACAGCAAATTAAGAACGTGGCACATAATTTAGAATTGCGGAAGCGGTTAGAATTAAAGTAACGCTCGGATATATTGCAATTACGAAGTCTATAAACGCAGAGAAGCGAGTTATGCGAGACGCCTGCGGCTTGCCCGACGGGAGTTTACAATGAAATAAATGACCGAGGGCAAACGCAAAGGCAACAAAGCAGAACGACGCTTATATGCGTTTAGCGGAAGCCCCTTAGCGCTGAACGCGGCCGGAACCATCCCCCCCGGCCAACGCCTCAACTTCCTTCCTCGTAACGAGGTTGAAGTCTCCGGGTATGGTGTGCTTCAATGCGGAAGCCGCGACGCCGAATTCGAGAGCGGACTTGAAGTCCTTGCCGTCGAGGAAGCCGCAGATAACGCCGCCCGCAAAGGAGTCGCCGCCGCCTACGCGGTCAACGATGGGATGTATGCTGTACGTCTTGGAATGATAGAATTCCTTATCCTTCGCGCTGTAAATGCAAGCCGACCAGCCGTTGTCCGAAGCCGAGTGCGATACGCGGAGGGAAGAAATTGCGTACTTGAAGCCGAATTTTGCGACCATCTGCTCGAATATGGACTTGTAGCCCGCGAGCTCCAAATCGCCGCTCGTTACGTCCGTCTTGCCGGGCTTGAAGCCGAGGACGAGTTCGGCGTCTTCTTCGTTGCCTATGCAGACGTCTACGTACTTCATCAGGTTGGTCATGACTTTCTGAGCCTTCTCGCTCGACCACAGCTTTTTGCGGAAGTTGAGGTCAACCGAAACGGTGACGCCGTGCTTTTTGGCAGCCTTCAAAGCCTCTTCGGTGAGCACTGCCGCGCTGTCGGATACGGCGGGTGTGATGCCCGTGAAGTGGAACCAATCCGCGCCCTTGAAAATGGCGTCGAAATCGAAGTCCTTGGCGGTTGCCGTGGTTATGGAAGAATGAGCCCTGTCGTAAACTACTTTGGAAGGACGCATGGACGAGCCCGTTTCGAGATAGTAAATGCCGAGCCTTTCGCCGCAACGAGCGATGTGATCGACTTCCACGCCGTATTTGCGAAGAGCCGCTACCGCGCAGTCGCCCAATTCGTTAGCGGGCAACGCGGTCACGAATTCAGCCTGATGTCCGTAGTTCGCGCAGGATACCGCAACGTTGGCTTCGCCGCCGCCGTAGTTGATGTCAAACTCGTCAGCCTGAATGAACTTCTCGTTGTTGGGGGTGGAAAGGCGGAGCATGATCTCGCCCATGGTTACAATCTTTTTCATAGTTTCATTTTCTCCTTATAATATATATTTTGAGATTGCGAATTTTAAGATAACCGCACGCCGTGATTTGCCGCACGGGCGCGCGGCGCTTGCGCCTTAAATACGGGCGCGGTTATTTTGCCTGTACGAGGTGAACGGCAAAGCCGCCGAACTCGTCTTTGAGATATGCGACGGTCAGATTTCCCTTTGCGTCGTACTTAAAGGAGCTTTCGTCCGCTTCATATCCGCGCATTGCGAGCTGATATACCGCCCTCTTCACGGAATTGGTGGAAACGGCGATATGCCCCATCGCGCCCTTGAAAGGCGACTTCATGCACTCCACATAAGTGGAAGCGAATACCGAGCTGTTGCCCACCTTTTTGGCGAAGCCGAACGCCGCGTCGAACTTGTCCGCTACCGCCTCCGCTTCCGCGGGGTTCGCGCAGTTTATGCCGACGTGCACCATCTTGAAGCCGAGCATCTTGTCGATGGCTTCCTTGCACAGCGCGGTGATGCCCGCCCAATTCTCCTCTTCGAGCATCTTGCCGGGGACTATCCAGCTGCCGCCGCAGCAAACTATCTTGTCGTATGCGAGATAGGTGTTGAGGTTGTCTGCCGTAACGCCGCCCGTGGGCATGAAGCGCATAGTGGTGTAAGGTCCGCAGACCGACTTTATGTAGGGAAGTCCGCCCGCCTGTTCCGCGGGGAAGAACTTGGCGAAATCGAGACCGAGTTCGAGAGCCTGCTCTATCTCGCTCGCCGAAGAAAGACCGGGAGCGAAGGGTATGCCCTTATCGAGGCAGTGCTTTACGACCTTGGGATTGAGCCCGGGCGCAACGCAGAACTTAGCGCCGGCGGCATACGCCGCGTCCGCCTGTTCGCAGGTGAGCACCGTGCCCGCGCCGACGAGCATGTCGGGATACGCCTTTACCATGCGCTTGATCACTTCGTCCGCACCCTTGGCGCGGAACGTGACTTCCGCACAGTTTATCCCGCCTTCGCGCAGAGCCTTGGCGAGCTTTTCGGCGTTTTCGACTTTATCCAGCTTGATTACGGGAACTATGCCGACTTTGCCCAATTCGTCTACAAGGTTGTTCAGCTTCTCTTTTATATTCATGATTCCTCCTTTGCGCGCAATGCGCGTTGACTTATATTTTATCATTGTTATTATATCTCTTTTCTTCCACTCCCTTCCATACACTACATGGACATTTTTATGCACTCTGCGGACATCTTCAAAGCCGCGTCGGCGGTGCGGGTTTTTGCGGAAAAAATTGCGGCGGTTATATGTGCGCCCGCGGTTGACAGGGGCGGGAGTTTGTGGTAATATACTGCTGTAAAAGGGAGTAGTTATAAGTGCGGCAGACGTCATACCATAGCTTTAAAAGGCTTCGGATACCGCCACCTTTAAAGGTAACAAGACTTTTAGCGCGCGCTAATCGTCTTTATTTTTTTATTTGGGTAATAATTGTTTAAGGGGTATTTGCTTTGGAACACTATTCAAAAAGCTACGAAGATGTCTTAAATGAGCTGAAAACCACCGAACACGGGCTTTCCGAAGCGGACGGCGAGGTCGGGCGCAGGCAGGCGGAATACGGGGTGAACGCCCTCGCCGCGGGCAAGCGCAAGCCCGCGATAGTGAGGTTTTTCGCGCAATTCGCCGATGCGATGATAATCGTGCTGCTCGCAGCCGCCGCTATCTCCGCGGGGTTCGCGATATACGAACACGTCGCGCACGGGGCGGAGCTGACCGAACTCATCGACAGCGGGATAATTCTCGTCATAGTCATAATAAACGCATGTATAGGGTTCGCGCAGGAGAACAAGGCGGAAAACGCGCTCGCCGCCCTGCGGGAGAAGAACAAGCCCTTCGTTAAAGTCGTGCGGGACGGCATGCAGAAGACAATACCCGCGGAAGAGCTGACGGTGGGCGACGTCGTCGTGCTCGAAGCGGGAGACGTAGTGCCCGCGGATATGCGGCTGATACATTCCGCGTCTCTCAAAATAGAGGAAGCCGCGCTGACGGGGGAATCCGTGCCTTCGGAAAAGCGGGCGGAAGCGACGGTTGACGAAAACGCGCCGCTCGGCGACAGGTGCAACATGGCGTATATGGGCGGCACGGTCTCCTACGGCAGGGGCAAAGGCGTCGTCACGGCCGTGGGAATGTCCACCGAAATGGGCAAGATAGCGAACATGCTGCAAAACGCGAAGGACGACCCCTCTCCCCTCAACAAACAGCTCGCAAAGACGGCGAAAGTGCTCTCGATAATAGTGCTCGCCGTCGCCGCAGTTATATTTGCAACGTCCATGATACGCGACCCGTCCAAGTGGAGCGAAGCGTTCATGACCGCCGTCGCGATAGCCGTCGCGGCGATTCCCGAGGGGCTGCCCGCGGTCGTCACGATAGTGCTCGCGATAGGCGTGCAGAGAATGTCGCGGCGCAACGCGATAGTCAAAAACTTGTCTTCGGTGGAAACGCTGGGCTGCTGCGAGATAATATGTTCGGACAAGACGGGCACTTTGACGCTCAACAAGATGACGGTCAAGGAACTCAACGCCCCGGGAAACGAACGGCTTTTGAAAGATATCCTCTGCCTTTGCAACGATTCCGTAATAACCTCGGCGGGGATTGCGGGCGACCCCACGGAGACGGCGCTCGTCGCGTGCGCGTTCGGCGACATGGGCGAGGGCTACGATAAATTCATCGCCGAAAACAGGCGCATAGACGAACTGCCCTTCGACAGCGTGAGAAAGCTGATGACTACCGTGCACCAACGGGCGGACGGAGTGTTTTCCTACACCAAGGGCGCGCCCGATATGCTGCTTGCCCGCTGCGACAGGATACTTTCGGCGGACGGCGTGCGGGAGATGACGGACGGGGATATGGAAGAAATCAACGCCGCTAACGCAGCCATGGCAAAGAGGGCGATGCGCGTGCTCGCCGCGGCATATTGCGAGGGCGACAGCTTAAAAGAGCGGGGACTTATTTACGTCGGGCTCGTCGGAATGATCGACCCGCCCCGCCCCGAAGTCAGGGCGGCGGTAGAAAAATGCCGCGCCGCGGGAATGAAGCCCCTTATGATAACGGGCGACCACCTCGACACGGCGCGCGCCATTGCGGAAGAGCTGGGGATATTGCGCGAGGGCGACCTCTCCGCCACGGGCGCGCAACTTGACGAAATGAGCGACGAACAGCTCAACGCCGATATTATGAAGTACTCCGTTTTCGCGCGGGTCAGCCCCGAAAACAAGATGAGGATAGTAAAGGCGTTCCGCGCGCAGGGTAAAGTCACCGCGATGACGGGCGACGGCGTGAACGACGCTCCGTCCATAAAGGAAGCGGACATCGGAATAGGCATGGGGATAACGGGAACGCAGGTCTCCAAGGAAGCGAGCGATATGGTGCTCTCGGATGACAACTTCGCCACAATAGTGGACGCCGTGGAAGAGGGCAGGAAGATTTTCACCAATATCACAAAGGCGATACAGTTCTTGCTTTCGGCGAACATCGCCGAAGTGCTGTGCCTGTTCTTGGCAACGCTTATCATTCCCGACAAACAGTTCTTAACGCCCGTCATGATACTCTGGGTCAACCTGATTACGGACTCCTTCCCCGCGCTTTCGCTGGGCATGGAATCCGCCGAAAGAGACGTCATGAACCAACCGCCGCGCAAGAACAACCGCTCGCTGTTCGCGGGCGCGATGGGCAGGGACATCTTCATACAGGGCGCGTTGCAGACGGGGCTCGTGCTGCTTTCGTATTTCCTCGGCGAATATGCCCTCGACACCGCGCACCACGAAGTCTCCATGACCATGGCGTTCGTCAGCCTGTGCTTTATACAGCTGTTCCACGCGTTTAACCTGCGCTCACAGAAAAACAGTATTCTGAACAAGAATATACTTAAAAACAAATACCTCGATTTCTCGCTGCTCGGCGGGGTGCTGCTCACCGTGCTCGTGGTGGTGACGCCCTTCTTCAACGGCATTTTCCACACTTCGCCCCTCAACGTGTACGAGTGGCTCGTCGCCGTGGGCGTTGCGGTCGCCATTATCCCGCTTGTGGAACTTTGCAAACTGCTTTTCCGCTTAACAAAAAAGAAATAAGATTAGGGGGTGGAAGTACCGCCCCCTTTTTTTGTTATCGCTCCGCCCGAGGGCGACAGCCCAACGGCAGGGTAACAAGAGGCGTACCCCTTGCCCCTCTTCCGCGCGATAAAATCGCGCTCCCCCTCCCCACTCCCCTTGGTTGAGGGGAGTGGGGAGGTATAGAGAGAGGTCATTCCCCCCCCCCCCCCCCCC
>CANREX010000028.1 GCA_947629735.1 uncultured Clostridia bacterium | reverse complement strand
CTTGCGGTAACCGTAAACCCCACAACCGAAAAAATCGCGCAACCCGACACAAGCGACGCGCTTGATTTGGTTTACGCGATTGAGGACATACAGAAATTTATAAGCGCGGAACTCTACGAAGTTAGCCTTTCCTTTGACGGCAACGCGATTGAGCAGACCCAAGGCTTGACCGCGGAAGCTACAATTTATGCGGATATAAAGGGCTTGGCGGTCTGCGCGGAAATTTCCGTTGAATACAAGTATAACGGCTTGCCCGTAAGCGCGGAACTTACAGCATGGTATACATACGACAAAGCAACCAACGGAGAAATAGTTTTAAGCCTTGAAAAATTAAACGGAACAGACGTAAACGTAACCGTTAAGGCTGAAATCAACGAAACTGTTGCCGCGGTTAAAGAATTGCTTGCATACTGCAACGTACAGTTGGGTGAAAAGACAAACGAAAGCAATATAGAACTTGAAAGCGTGTTAAGCGGAATACTCACCGCAGACCTTTCAAAGCTTATTCCAGAACTTGCGACAAGCTCGGACGGCTTAAAACTCGGAGTAAATGCGGACGAAGTTCTTAAACTTCTCAACGTAGAACTTCCGATTAACTTCGGGGTAGTCAACCTTGCATACTCTCACGCAAATTGCAATCTTGTAGCCAACGTTCCCGCGCTCGGGCTTGCGGTGGAAATCAACCCTGCGAACTGCGAAATTGAAACACCCGACACAAGCGAAGCGCTTGATTTGGTTTACGCGGTTGAAGATATACAGCAGTTTATAAGTGCGGAACTCTACGAAGTTAGCCTGTCCTTTGACGGCAGCGCGATAGAGCAGACCCAAGGCTTGACCGCGGAAGCCACAATTTACGCGGATATAAAGGGCTTGGCGGTCTGCGCGGCGGTAAATGTAGGCTATGAATACAAAGGCTTGCCCGTAAGTGCAGAACTTACTGCATGGTATACATACGACAAGGCAACCAACGGAGAAGTAGTTTTAAGTCTTGAAAAGCTGAACGGCTCGGACGTAAACGTAACCGTTAAGGCTGAAATCAACGAAACGATAGCCGCGGTTAAAGAGCTTTTAGCATACTGCAACGTACAGTTGGGTGAAAAGACAAACGAAAGCAATATAGAGCTTGAAAGCGTTTTAAGCGGAATACTTACCGCCGACCTTTCAACGCTTATTCCTGAACTTACGACAAGCGCGGACGGCTTAAAGCTCGGCGTAAACGCGGACGAAGTGCTTAAACTTCTCAACGTAGAACTTCCGATTAACTTCGGCGTAGTCAACCTTGCATACTCGCACGCAAACTGCAATCTTGTAGCAAACGTGCCCGCGCTCGGGCTTGCGGTAACCGTAAACCCCACAACCGAAAAAATCGCGCAACCCGACACAAGCGACGCGCTTGACCTTGCGGTTTTGGTGCGCCTTGTAAACAGCGCGGCGGAGCAGGTCAAGGGCATAATCGACGGTCAGTCGGTCGCGTTCGAAATAGCGGAAGGCGGCACGTATCTCTACCTCGACGGGCTCACGGTAAGCCTTTGGGGCAGGGGGGAAGTCAGCTGGAAGCAGGGCGGCGAATACGTGGCGCTCGATTTGACTATGTCGCTTGCGGAAAGCGGCGCGGACGTCACCCGCGTCATGCTCTACTACGACAAAAACGCAAAGACGACCCCGCTTGTCCGCCTTGCCGTGAACGGCGTGGGAATCGATATTTACGGCGATGACATCGACCTTGTTTCAGAGGGATTCGGGCAGATATATTCCAAGATAGCCGAGGCGTTCTCGCTTCCCGCGCTGAATTCCGTTACAGCCCAAAACGGCGAAAATAACGCCCAAAACGGCGGAAATAACGCGGAAAACAGCGCAAAACAGGGCGATTTGAACTTCTCTTCGCTCACCTCAAACGATAAGCTCATGACGGCGCTGTTCGGCTTGCTTTCGGACGGCGGCTGGGTGGAATACCTCAACAACTTCACCGCAAGCGTAAACGAAGAGGGCGCGGAAGGCGGCGCAAGGCGTTCGCTTTTGGTGAAGTACGCGGGCGAAAACGCGGCGGAAATCAAGATAACTTCCGACGGCAAACTCGCGCTGTACTACGACGTAAAGGTCAAGAACGGCTTTGCGTTCGGCGGCGACGTCGCGGCGTACGTTGCAGACGGCTCGCTTATAGGTAAGCTGAACGGGCAATTCGCCGCAGTAGACATGGTTTCTTCAAAGGAAGAGGGCGCGCAAGCGTTCACGCGGCTCGCATACAACTACCTGTTCGACGCGATTTCGAGCGTTTCGGTAAGCGAAATTCTCGGCTCGGATACGTACGCGGTCACCTTCTGCCTTGCGGGCGACAACTGCAATATTTCGGCGCTCAAAGGCGTGTACGTCAACGCGGAAATTTACGTCACGGGCGCGAGCGCGGATAACGGCAAACTTGCGGAAGCCAACCTCGCGATATACGTGGAGGACGTCACCATAGACCTCAACGTAATTACCGAAAGGAACGGCGGGAAGTCCACCTTCTACATAAATTTGAAGCAGGTAATGAACTTCAAACTGCCCGATCTGAAAGTCAAGGCGACGCAGGACAGCTTGTACGACACGGTGGACGCTCTCATCTCCGCCGTATGCGATACGGACATCTTGCGGTTTGTCGGCGGCATGCTCCCCGAAAAGGCGGAAAGCGACCTGCCCGAGGCGGAAAGCGGCGAAAAGAGCGAGACGAAGATGTCCGTAAAGGCGGAAAAAATTGCCGAAATTCTCGAAAAGATACTCAACTTCAAGTTTGACGAGGCTATAACGGCGACGCGCGTCGGCGACGATACGGACGTCAAGTTCGACCTCGACAACTTCGCGAAGCAGTTCGGCACGGAGACGGAAGGCTCGCTCGGCACGGTGGAAGTCAATATCAACCACAAATATCACTCCATGAAGACGAGCGCGAAAGCCAACGTCACCGATCCTTCCGGTGTGACCGAGCTCAAAGAGTGGATATCGCTCTCCTCGAACAAGACGGAAGCGCGCAGCTACGCCTCGCTCGACAAAGGCGAATACATAAGCATAGAGTTTATCCCCGATTTGCTGAAAGACGCGGTAAAATTCGCCACGAACGACAGCGGCGAGGTGTACGATATGTTCACGCTCGGCGGCAGCGTGAACGTCAATATCGTGTCGATATTGAAAATCAAGCTCGAAATTTCCACGCTCACGCTGGAAATAGCAGACGGCTTGCGCTTCTCGCTAATAGCCGACCTCAGCGGCAATCTGGTCAGCGACGGCACGATAGGGCTAACCTATCAGAACGGTTATCTGACGATAGGCAGACATCTCTCGACCTCGCCCGAATTCAGGCTGATGACATTCGAGTACTTCATCGACAACCTGTTTGCAAAGGGAGAGCAATCCACTTTGAATTGGCTTCTCGGCGTAAGCAGCACCGTCTGGGGCTGGGTCGTAGACGGCTTGGGCGACATCGCGAAGATGGATTCGGGGCTTTCCAAGCCCGATGAGCTCTTCCTCTATAAGGCGAAAGCGGCTACGGAGGACAGGGAAATTTCCATGTATGATTACGTCAACGCGCTGCGCGTCATAATAGGCGGCAACGAGACGGCGCGCTTCGGAGACGTCTCCTCAATGGAAAAAGAGCTCAACGTCTCCGACAACTACTACGGCTTCGACCTCAACGCGTCCTACATAACGGACGGCGTGCTCACGCGGCTGTGCGCGGCGATAACCCGCGACGACGTCACGGGCATAAACGGCGTTAAAGTGTACGGCGCGATACAGTCGTACGTGACGTTCGACGCGTCGCTCGATTACAAAGAGGGCTTGACGAAAGACGACTACTACGCGTTCGGCACAGCGCTCACGGAGGGCAAGACCGCGCCCAGCCTGTACGACGAAGCCATGCGCATAGCAGAAGAAAACGGCAAGACGGTGGATTTCGACCACTTTGTGAAAGTGGACGGCAAGTATGACGAGATATTCGGCTGCTTCTGGACGAACGGGCTCAGAAACGAATACTCGCAGATGCTCTACACGCACGAGCTGACGATTTACAACCTCGACGGCACTGCGGAAACGCGGGAAGTGCGCTACGGCTCGACTATCCACACATACGATAATTCCTCGCCCGTATATTCGGACGGCACGCAGGCGAACAGAGTGCTCTATTCGCTCTCGGCGGGCGGCGAGCTCTGCGGCAAAACGCTCACCATGGACGGCGCGCTCACGCTCTATCAGGTAACCCGCCCCGCAGTCGCCATATTTATAAAGAACGGCGAGGGTGACGTCACCATAGCCTCTTTCGAGGGCGACGAAGTGCCCATGGGAATAGAGGGGCTCGACACTATCGAAGGTCCTTTCTATCAGGACGGCGAAAAGGAGGGCGAAGCCGTAAAGGCGGGTGATAAAGTTCCCGCAGGAATTTCGGTTCTCTATCTAAGCGGAACGTTCGTGCAGAGCGAGGTGTCGATAAACGACGTTAAATATATCTTCGACAAGGCTTCCAAGTCCTATTTCGTGAGCGGCAAGGACGCGGGATTCAACGACAGGTATTCAACGCATGACGAAACGCTCGTGCTCGAAAGCAAGATCGGCGACTACTATGTCACAAAGATAGCCGCGGGCGCGTTTGCCAACACCGAAGATAAGCCCATTCACAGCGTTATAGTTCCTTCGACGATAACGGTGGTAGGGGAGAGCGCTTTCCTCGATAACTACGGAATGGACTTCGCCGTGTTCGAAACGGACAGCGTCTATTTCGAGGGCTCTGCGGACGCCAAGTCGTTTGCGTTCTACGGGTGCGCGACCGTATCGGGCGGCGAAGAGACCAATCTGAAAATATATTACGTGAAAGCCGATTGCCCCGCGCACAACAGCGATTGGACGCATTTCAGCACGAAATCGGTATTGGGAATCAAGTACTATAAATATATAGGAAACGACCCCAACACTTCGGAATTGATAAATTATCACGCAAACGGCGGCGGACATCTCTACGCTGCGGGTACTTGGAACAAACTCAACGTCGTAGTTGACGGCGCGGAGCTTGTCGCCGAGATTGAGGGCTTTGAAAGAGAGATTTCCTCGCGGGTAAGCGGCGGATTCCGCGGCACGGGCAGATATACTCAACAGCAGGCTGAAAAACTCAATGAAGAGTTGACCGAATTGCTCTGCGGCTATAAAAACGAGGTCAACGAAAACAAGTATGTCGTTGTCGTGACATTGGCGGATAACAACGCTTACGAAAGCACGCTGTCGATATCCATTACGCTCAATATTCCAAAGAAAATACAGGTATACAGCGAAGTTGCCATGAGTTACAAGATGGGTGAAGTCGTACAGCAGGTCGGGGCAAAGGCGAAAACCGAAGTCAACACAATCGCGGTCGGCGACGGAATCAAACTGTTTGCGCCCGTTGCGGACGGATATACTTTCCTCGGCTGGGCGGCGGAAGCCGACGGCAAATTGTCCTTCGTTGGTGAGACGACAAGTTATAACGACGGCGATGTGTTGTACGCAATCTGGGGTCACAGCAAAGTGGGCAACGACGTAACCGCGGAAGTCAATTATTACGGCAATAATTTGACTGCGCCTACTTGCGGCACGGGAAGTTGGTATGACGATAATTGGAATAAAGTTACTGCTGTTTCCAAAGAAAACCTCGTAGTTTACACGCGCTCGATTTACGAACTGAAAGTTGAAGTTCCCTTCAAAGCCTTTTGCAGAAGTACATTGCACATAAACGGAGAACTTACTGCGGCGTCGACTTTGACAAACGGCACGAGTTTAACCATACAGATTTACGAGGGCAAGACCGAGTTTAATTTTGACAGCTCTAATCACCAACTTGTGGTTACGGACGGGGAAAATAATTATATAATTTATGTGACCGAGAGAAACGGTTCTAACAAAGATACAAGCACCCGCCGTAAAATCAAGCCTACAATTACGGGCGAGCAGAATATAACCGGCAATTTAACGGTTACGTTAGATTATTAAATCTTATGGCAGTCAAGTTGTGAAAATCAAAATTTAAAAAGGGGCGCGGCGATAAAAATTATTATCGCCGCGCCCTCTTCTGCATTATTTATAATTGTCTTGTTTTTCACCCTGAGCGGAACGAGCGATAGCGAGTGGTGGGTGTTGTCACCCTGAGCGGAGCGAGCGATAGCGAGTGCAGTCGAATGGGTCCGGTTTGGGTATGATACTTTGTCATTCCGAGCCTGCCGAGGAATCCGGCTGGGGTATGCCGCATAAAAAAGTCCTAAGGGCATTAAAATACCGGATTCTTCGACTGCGTTCGGCTTTCAGCCTCACTACGCTTTGTGAAAATTTTTGCTTTACTGCAAAAATTTTCTACAAACCGTCGGGCTTCGCCCTCGGGCAGAATGACAGTTAGTGGGGGGGTGTAGGCTACCGCCCTCGGCAGAATGACACCTCTTGTCACCCTGAGCGGAGCGAGCGATAGCGAGTGCAGTCGAATGGGTCCGGCTGGGGTTTACCGCATTGTCATTCCGAGCCTGCCGAGGAATCCGGCTGGGGTATGCCGCATAAAAAAGTCCTAAGCGCATTAAAATTCCGGATTCTTCGACTTCGCTAACGCTACGCTCAGAATGACAGTTAGTGGGGGGTGTAGGCTACCGCCCTCGGGCAGAATGACAATAAAGGTGGTTGTCGCCCGCGTGCACAATGACAGTGTGTGTATGGCAGCGCCCTTGGCAAAGCGTGAGTATACGGCGTTTGGTTCATATAATAAATGCCGCGTAAAGCGCATAAACTAACGTATGGAACTTTTGCATCAGCTGTTACAGGAGGCGGGCGCGGACATGCGCGAGGCGGTGACGTGGATACCGTCGTTCGGCGCGTATTTACAGGGGGTGAAGAGGGTGGACGAATTCTCTTCGGAAAGGATATGCGCGGCGGCGGGAAGAAGTCGCCTTGTAATCGTCGGAGAAAATCTCGCGATAGAGAAATATTTCGGCGGAGATTTGTTCGTCAAGGGCGAAATAAAGGCGATAAGTTATGAATGACCTCGTACAATTCCGCGTCACCGCGACGGTGGAGACGGCGCTGAAAAAGTTAAAAAAGCACAATATCGCGGTCTATAAACTGAAAAAACGCGCTTTTGAGGTTTACTTTTCGGTTGAAGAAGAATACACGCAAAAAGTTTTTGCAATTTTCTCGCACCCGTGTTATAATATATGTATAAGTCGGAAAAGCGCAAAAATGCGCGCCGCGCGCTTTATCAAACGGCGTTGCGGTCTGCTGCTCGGCGCGGCGCTGTTCGTCGCGGCGTGCGTGCTCTCCGATTTCCTCGTACTGCGCATAAAGGTTGTGGGAAGCGGCAGCTATCTCGCCCCGAGCATAATCGAGGCGGCGGGCGAGTGCGGCGCGAAAAGGGGCACGTTTTGCAAAGACGTCGACAAGCCTCTTCTGATATCCCGCATACTTTCCCTGCCCGACGTGACATTTTGTTCGGTGCAGAGGCGGGGCAGCTACCTTATAATAGACGTGCGCGCGGAACAGCAGGATAGCGACGTCGCCGTAAAGCAGCCCTTAAAAGCCGATTGCGGCGGGGAGATTTTAAAGATAGTCGCGCTTAGCGGCACTCCCGAAAAGTCGGTTGGCGAATATGTGAGTGATGGCGATGTCATAATAGGCGCATACAGAACGACGGAAAGCGGGGAAAGGCAGCAAACTCTCGCCGTCGGGTACGCGAAGATAAAGCGGAAGGCTTCCATATCGCTATTTTATGATTGCGAAAGCGAGCAAAACGCCTCTTCGGCGCTCGCGGCGACGGCGCTGTATTCGTCGGACATCATAGAAAAGTCCTACAAGGTCAGCCCCTGCGACGGCGGGGTGACGTACACCGTCGATTTTACATACGTTTGGACAATATCAATAAATATGGAATGACTTCCCGCGTTGCGGCGCGGACAAGCGTTCCGTAAGGGGAAAAATTTGGAGAACGAAAAGAGGGTTGAAACGGATAACGTAGAGCAGTTATCCAAGGTTTTAGGCAATTTCGACGAGAATCTCAACGCAATCTCGCGCGAGCTCGGGGTAATCTGCCGCGTGGAAGGCACGGATATCGCCGTGCGCGGTGAAGAGGACAGCGT
The DNA here is from genome assembly GCA_947629735.1 of uncultured Clostridia bacterium. Lineage (GTDB taxonomy): Bacteria > Bacillota > Clostridia > Christensenellales > Borkfalkiaceae > Coproplasma. The sequence goes on along the minus strand of CANREX010000028.1, from coordinate 4,987 downwards.
GCGCGTCGCTTCCGACGTCTTGCAGAACCTGTTGTATCTCGCCAAAAACGGCGAAAGCGTGGACGGCGGCAGGGTGATATACTGCATAGAGCTCGCCAAAGAGGGCAGGGCTTCGGATATCTGCAAGCTCTCCTCGGGCACGGTGGGCGTGACGTTTCGCGGCAAGCCCATAAAGTGCAAGACGGTAGGGCAGAAGGCGTACGCGGACGCGATAAAGAAAAACAGTGTGGTGTTCGGCGTAGGACCTGCCGGCACGGGCAAGACGTATCTCGCGGTCTGCTTTGCCGTACAGGCGATGAAGCAAAAAGCAGTTGAAAAGATAATTCTCACCCGCCCCGCGGTGGAAGCGGGCGAAAAGCTGGGCTTTCTGCCCGGCGATCTGCAGACAAAGGTAGACCCCTATCTCCGCCCCCTGTACGACGCTTTGCAGGAAATGCTCGGCGTTGAAAGTTATGTGAAACTTATGGAGCGCGGCGCGATAGAGATAGCGCCCCTCGCGTACATGCGCGGGCGCACGCTCTCCAACGCGTTTATAATATTGGACGAGGCGCAGAACACCACGAAAGAACAGATGAAAATGTTCCTGACCCGCCTCGGCGACAACAGCAGAATGGTAATAACGGGCGATATCTCGCAGATAGATTTGCCCGAGGGAAAGCAGAGCGGGCTCATTCACGCGACCAGACTTTTAAAGGACGTGGAGGGCATTTCGGTTATCAATCTTACGGATAAAGACGTCGTGAGAAATCCTTTGGTTATGCGCATAGTGCGCGCGTACGAAAGGCAGGACGTCGGGAGTGGCAACAGTGCAAACAAAACTGAGTAAAAAGACGCTGTGGGCGGGTATTTCGGTATTCGCCGTGAACGTCATAGTGTTGCTCGGGCTCGCCTTTTTGATGATGGAGCTCATCTGCAACTTCAAGGGGATTGACTTCGTAAAAAGTCACCCCTACAATATGATTTTCGTCGCGAGCGCGGTGCTGTTTTTGATCGCGCTGACGTACGGCTATCTGTTTTTCGAGTGTAACGAACTGCTCTTCAACGTAGTCAAGCTGATAGAGCTTTCGCTTCTTTTGGACATCTCCGTAATCGCCTCCCTTTTGATAGGGCATTATCTCAGTCCGGAAGCCCGCCCGTTCGCGTTTTTCGCGGTTATGTGCGCGACTTTATTGGGGAGAAGAATAGCGATTTTTTCCAACATAATCAACGCCCTGCTGATATTCGTAATAGATCTGAATCTCAACGTGGACCTCACCGTGGCGGGCAATATGCAGATATGGCAGTACTGCGCGGGACTTCTGATTTCGTTCTGCGCGGGCACGCTCGTGATATTCGTCTCGCACAGGGTAAAGACCCGTTTGCAGAGCGTGCTTTTGGTGATACTTCTGCTCGTCCCGATAGAGCTTATAATTTCCGTAATGGAGATACTCTTCGCGCTTTTCGGCAAGACCTCGGGCGACGCGTTCCTGCTCGCTTACGGCGCGCTCGGCTCGCTGTTCAGCATCGTGCTGTACATGATACTTTTGCCAGTGTTCGAGCTTGTGTTTGCGGAACTCACCGTGTTCAGACTGCGTGAAATAACCTCCCCGAGCGCGAAACTCATCAAAAAGCTCAAAAACGAAGCCCCGGGCACTTATAACCATTCCGTGGTAGTCGCGCAGCTGACGGAAGCGTGCGCCATAGCGATAGGAGAGGACGGCGAACTTGCGCGCGCGGCGGCGTATTATCACGACATGGGCAAGCTCAAAAGCCCCGAAATGTTCACGGAAAACCAATCCGAATACAACCTGCACAACGAGCTCACGCCCGAGCTCTCGGTGGAAATCATCCGCTCTCATGCGACATACGGCGCAAAGCTGATAAAGAAGCACCACCTGCCCGATTTCCTCGCGGATATAGCGGTGCAGCACCACGGCACTATGCCTATCAAATATTTCTACGCCAAGGCGCTCAAAATGACCGACGGCGAAATAGACATGGCGAACTATTCCTACACGGGACCCGCGCCGCAGACCAAGATAGCGGCGATAATAATGATAGCGGACGCGTCGGAAGCGGCTTCCCGTTCGCTTTCCAGCCGCACCACAGCAAAGATACAGGCGCTTGTCGGCAGCATAATCGAGGAAAGGCTGAACCTCGACCAATTCGCCGATTGCCCCATAACGATGCGCGATCTGACGGTTATAACAAACACGATAACACAGGCGCTGACGGGCGTATACCATTCGCGCATTGCCTATCCCAAGCTCAAAATCAGCAAAAATTAACGGCGGACTTTTATGGCGGACTTTGAAATTCTTTGCGACGAATATGACTTCTCCGCGCTTGCGGCGGCGTTCGGGGGCGAGTTCGAGTGCGATATCCCCGCCTCGGTGGAAGTCGTCATCGTAGACGGCGGAGAGATACGGCGTTTGAATAAGCAGTTCCGTTCGATAGACAAGGAGACGGACGTGCTGTCCTTTCCCGCCCTCGACGGAATTTTCGGAAAAGCCATAAAGGGGGAAGAGCACCCCTGCGAGATAGAGGACGGCGTTTTGAACCTCGGCAGCGTGGCGATCTGCAAACAGGTCGCCGAGAAACAGGCTGAGGAGTACGGTCATTCATTCGAAAGGGAGCTTTTCTATCTGTTGACGCACGGGATATGTCACGTCCTCGGGTACGACCACGTGACGGAAAGCGACAAGACGGCAATGCGGGAAAAGGAAGAAAAAGTGCTCGCAAAACTCGATCTATCAAGGTAAATCGTATGAAAAGCGGATATGTAGGCGTAATAGGCAGGGCAAATGCGGGCAAGTCCACGCTTGTGAACGTGCTTGTCGGGGAAAAGGTGGCGATAGTCTCCCCCAAACCTCAGACCACGCGCGACGCGATAATGGGAATTTTAAACGAGCCTGATTATCAGATAATCTTCGTGGACACTCCCGGGATTTACAAGGCGAAGAACGCGCTTTCTTCCATAATGGAAAAGACGGCGGAAACCACCGCGCGCGACGTTGACGCGTTGCTCTTCGTAATGGACGGGCACGAGGGATTGTCCGAAAGCGACATACAGCTCGCTAAAAAATACTTGGCTTTCGGCGTTCCCATGGCGGTAGCGTACACGAAAATCGACATAATGCCCAAGGAAAATATCCCCGCGGACATGAAAAAGCTGTACGAGGCGGGCGTCACCTGCGACGTCTATCCCGTATCCGCCCGCAAGGGTACTAATATAAAAAAGCTCGTTTCGGGCGTCGCCGCGCTGCTGCCCGAGGGCGAAAAACTCATCGAGGACGACATCGTTTCGGACAAGAGCGAGAAATTCATGCTCGCCGAGATAATGCGCGAAAAGATTTTACTCACGTTCGACAAGGAAATTCCCCACGGCGTGGCGGTGGTCGTCAATAAATTCATAAAAAACGAAAGCGGCGTGTACGAGGTGGACCTCGACGTAATCTGCGAAAAAGCCAACCACAAAGCCATTATCATAGGCAAGCGGGGGGAGGCGATAAAGAACGTCTCTTCATTCGCCCGCAAGGACATGGAAAAATTTCTCGGCGGGAAGGTGTTCCTCACCACATACGTCAAAGTCAAGGAAGATTGGCGCGACAGACCCTCGCTTTTGCGCGATTTCGGGTATGACCCAAAAAACAATTCGTAAATCCGTCATAAAAGCCCGCGTTTTGCGCAACCTTTTAACGGAGGCGTTTTATGCAGGGAAAGGATAACGACGCCGCCGAGCTCGCATGGAAAATGTTCCAGAAAACGGGTTCGGTGAGTTATTATATGCTGTACAAAGAACTCAAAGGAAAAAATTAAAACTCTCGGGAAGCGGTAACACTGTGGAACAGAAGAAACTGAACGCGCTCATGCTTCGCGCGGTCGATTACGGGGAAAACGACAAAATTCTCACCCTGCTTTCGGCGGAAGAGGGGCGCATAACTGCGGGAATAAAGGGTGTGAGGAAAGCCGGAGCGAAGCTCAGGTTTGCCTCTCAGCCCTTTTGTTTTGCGGAATACGTGCTCGCCGAGAGGGGCGAAAGATACACCGTCGTGCAGGCGAGCGAATGTGAAAGTTTTTACGAACTCCGCACGGACATCAACAAATTCTACGCCGCGTGCGCCGTGTGCGAGACCGCGCTTGCGCTCACATATGAAGGCGACGGCGGCGAAAACGTGTTCCCCGAATGTATCCGCGCCCTGACCGCCATGTGCCGCGGCGACGAGAGCGACGCCTTGATAGAATTTCTCTTCGATTCCCTTTCCCGCTCGGGCTACGGGATAAGGCTGGACGGCTGCATAAAGTGCGGGCGCAAACTCAGCTTCGGAGGGCGGCTAAACTTCGACATGGACGGCGGCGGCTTCACATGCCCCGACTGCGGAGGCGGCGTTCCCGCAAGCGGCATGACGTACGACGCGCTTTGCAGGATAAAGGGACTTCCACACGGCGGCGCGGAAAACGCGCATGAAGGGAAGAAGAGGGCGCTTCGCCTGCTCAAAGAATATCTCGTGCATAAGACGGAAGCGAGGGTTAATTCGCTGTCGGAATATATTCGACTTATTTAAAAATTTTAAGCAGATGCCCGCGGGAGTGGAGAGTTTTCTCCGCCCCGCGGGCATTTTTGCTGCCGCTAAACGCATATAAGCGTCGCAATACGGCGTTGACTTTGCGCGTCTCACACGGCGTAAGGGCAACGCCGTGTTCGGTCACCGTTCGCGCGGGACTATATGCGCTCACTCATCTCGCGCGGCAAAACAGCGCACTGTGCTGTTTTGAGAAGCACCGCGCTCGTCCTCGGTCATTTACTTCATTGTAAACTCCCGTCGGGCAAGCCGCAGTCGCCTTGTCTTGCTTCTCTGCGTTTATAGACTTCGTAATTGCAGCTCCCGCAATTCCACCTATTTTCTCGGCAAATGTAAGGGCAACATTTGCCTCGGTCACCGCTCGCGCCATTGATTATGCGCTCGCTCTCTCAAAAGGCGTAAGGGCAACGCCTTTTTCGGTCACC
>CANREX010000027.1 GCA_947629735.1 uncultured Clostridia bacterium | reverse complement strand
TGTCGCACAGCCCTGCCGCGACGAGGTTTTTGCAGATATACCTCGCCATATACGCCGCCGAACGGTCGACTTTGGTGGGGTCTTTGCCCGAAAACGCGCCGCCGCCGTGAGCGCACGCGCCGCCGTAAGTATCGACGATTATCTTTCTTCCCGTCAGCCCGCTGTCGCCCTCTGGACCGCCTATGATAAACCTCCCCGTGGGGTTGATAAAATACTTCGTGTCCGCGTCGAGCAGTTCTTTCGGGATAATAGCTTTAATCACTTTTTCGAGGATGTCCGCCGTTATCCTTTCCTGACTTATTCCCTCGTCGTGTTGGGAAGAGACAACCACCGCGTCTACGCGCGCGGGCACGCCGTCGCGATATTCAACGGTGACCTGAGTCTTTCCGTCGGGGCGGAGGTATGGGATAACGCCCTCTTTCCTCGCCCGAGTGAGTCTGTACGCGAGTTTGTGCGCGAGCGAGATGGGAAGGGGCATAAGCTCCTTTGTCTCCTTGCAGGCAAACCCGAACATCATTCCCTGGTCGCCCGCGCCGAGCTCGCTCTCCTCGTCCTTGTCGCCCTTTTTGTTTTCGAGGGAATCGTTCACGCCGAGGGCGATGTCCGCGCTCTGTTCGTGAATGGCGACGGTGACGTCGCACTTGTCGAAAGAAAAATTGCCGAACGTGTAGCCGATTTTCTTTATCGTCTCCCGCGCGATTTTTTCGTAATCGACCTTTGCAAAGGTGGTGACTTCGCCCATTATAAGCAGTCTGTCGTACGCCGCGCAACATTCGACGGCGCAGCGCGCGTCTTTGTCCTTTGAAAGTATCGCGTCAACTATCGCGTCGGATATGTTGTCGCAGAGTTTGTCGGGGTGACCTTCCGTCACGCTCTCGCTCGTAAAATAAGTAGTCATAAAACCTCTTTCCCGCAGTAAAATTTTCAACCTTGCGCGCGCCTTTTGCCGTTCTTGCCTTTTTTAGCCGCCTTGCCTGCCGCCTTTATCGACCGCCGCGCGCCTTTATCGCCGCCGCGCCCTTATCAGCCGCCCGCAATTTCGCAGCCGCGCCGCCCTTTCAGATTTCCCGCAATCGCAAAAATTTTTCCGAGCAAACCGCAAAAAAAAGCCGTTCGGCTCGACCGAACGGGGGAACATTTAATTATCATACCCATCGGTTCGGTCTTAGCACCTTGCTTGGCAGGTTGCTGTGTGGTCGTCAAGCCGTTCTCTCGCACACTCTTTATAGGTTGTAGCACAATTATAAATACAAAACGGTCCGTTGTCAAATAAATGTTATATGGTTTACAAAATTTTAATATTGTGATAGAATAGCTTTATGAAATGCGGTCTGTGTCCCGTAGCGTGCGGCGTCGAGCGGGAAAACGCCGTCGGCAGGTGCGGCGTAAAGGGCTTAAAGATAGCCAAATATTACCTTCACAAGTTCGAAGAGCCGACGATTTCCTTTTCGAAGGGCAGCGGCTGCGTGTTTTTCTGCGGCTGTTCGTTAAAATGCGTTTTCTGCCAGAACTATCAGCTCTCCCGCAACGAGCGGGGCAAGGAAATAACCGTCAAAGAGCTTTCGGAAATATTCAAGCGGCTGGAAGACGACGGGGCGGACAACATAAACCTCGTCACGCCCACGCACTATACGGACAAAATTGCGGAAGCGTTTGCGCTTTACAAACCTTCGATTCCGATAGTTTACAACACGCACGGGTACGAGACGATAGAAAATTTGCAACTCGCGGATACTTTTACGGACATCTACCTGCCCGACTTGAAATTTATTGATAAGTCGCTCGCGAAGAGGTATACGGGCAGGGAGGACTACCCCGATTATGCCATTCCCGCTGTGAAATTCATGGCGCAAAAGGCGTATAAAAGCGACGAAAAGGGCAAAATGCTCTCGGGCTGCGTGGTAAGGCATCTCATTTTGCCGCTCGCCGCCTATGACAGCGTAAAGGTGGTGGAATTCGTCGCAACTCTACCGAATAGCGTGCGTTTCAGCCTGATGAGCCAATACACGCCCATGAACGCGGGCGAAAAATTCCCCGAGCTTAACCGCAGGATAACCCGCAGGGAGTATTCCCTCGCCCTCGGCGCGGTGGAGCGCTGCGGGCTGAAAAACGTGTTCTTGCAGGACTTCGCAAGTTCCGACGCCTCTTTTATTCCCGATTGGGATTACTGATTTGTTATGATAGTCACCGCCGATAACGTCGCGTTTTCCTACGACGGCAATTCAATATTCAAAGGCGTTTCCTTTTGCATAAACGAAGGGGAAAGGATAGGGCTTGTCGGCGAAAACGGCGCGGGCAAGACCACTCTCATCAAGCTGATTTTGGGGGAGATTCCCCCCGACGAAGGCTCGATATACTTAAAAAACAACCTGAAAATCGGCTATCTCGCGCAGACGTGCGAGTACGACAGCGAGGACACCGTCTACGGCGAAATGCGCTCGGTCTTTGCCGAACAGCTTGCCGCGCTGGAAAAACTTTCCTCGCTTTCGGAGTCTCTCGCCCGTACAGGGTACGGCAGCGCGGAGTATTCCGCCCTGTCCGCAAAGATAGAAAGTCTGAACAAATACGTCGCCTCGCACGATTGCTACAATATCGACGTGCGCATAAAGACGGTGCTCAACGGAATGGGCTTTTCCGCCTTTTACGAAAGAAAGGTAAACAGCATGTCGGGCGGGGAAAAGACGAGGCTGCGCCTTGCGCGCCTTCTCCTCGAAGACAACGACCTGCTTATTCTGGACGAGCCGACAAATCACCTCGATATAGACACTCTCTTTTGGTTGGAAGGCTACCTTTCCGCCTTTAAAGGCGCGATATTCGCGGTCTCCCACGACAGATATTTCCTCGACAGGATAGCGCAAGCCACCGCGGAGATAGAAAACGGCGCGTTCAGGCTGTACCGCGGCAATTACAGCAAATACAAAATTTTAAAACAACAGGCGTACGAGCGGGAGTTGAAGGAGTACGAAGCGCTCATCGAAGAGCGGGAGAGACTTCAAACGTACGTAGACAAAAATATAGTGCGCGCGACCACGGCGAAGTCCGCGCAGAGCAGGGTCAAAAAGCTCGAAAAGCTGCCCGAGCCTGTAAAGCCGTTCACGCCGCCCCTTCCCCCGCGCTTCGATTTTACTTTCGAGCGGCAGCCCGCGGAGGAAGTCGTCGCGATAGACGGGCTCAACCTCTCGGCGGGCGGGAAACAGCTTATAAGCGGCGGAAGTCTGAATATTCGTCGGGGCGAAAAGATAGCCATCGTCGGCGAAAACGGGGCGGGCAAGTCCACCCTGCTGCGGGCGATAGTGTGCGGGAAAGAGGAAAAAATTTCTATCGGCAGATACGTCGCATTCTCTTATTACGACCAGGAAAACGCCAACTTAAACCCCGAAAACACCGTTTTGGAAGAGCTTTGGGGCAGGCACGCGGCGTATTCGCAAACACAGGCGCGCTCGCTGCTTGCAAGCGGCGGGCTGACCGCGGAGGACGTCGACAAAAAAGTGCGCTCGCTTTCGGGCGGGGAGAGGGCTAAATTGGCGCTGTGCGTGTTTGCAAGCGAGGGCGGCAACGTTCTCGCCCTCGACGAGCCTACAAACCACCTCGATTTGCCCGCGCGGGAAAGTCTGGAAAGCGCGCTGCGCTCGTTTTGCGGCACGGTAATTTTCGTATCCCACGACAGATATTTCATCTCCGCGATAGCAGACGGCGTAGTCGAAATTGCGGGCGGCAAACTCACGCGCTACGACGGCGGCTATGCGGGCTACAAGGCTGCCAAGGAGCGGGAAGCGGAAGAGCGGAACAGGCGGGAAGCGGAAGAGCGCACGGCTTTATATAAGGAAAAAAGGGAAAATTCCTACCGTTCGCGCAAGGACAGGGCGGAAGAGGCTAAGCGCAGGAGCGAGATAAAGAGCGTGGAAGAGGACATCTCCGCGTGCGAAGAGGAAGAGCAAAGGCTGAATTCTTATCTTACTTCGGAAGAAGTCGCTTCCGACTACGGAAAACTCAGGCAGACGCTCGAAAAATTGCAAAAAATCAGGGAAAAACTCGACGCGCTGTACGAGAGGTACGGCGAAATCATAGATTAGGAGGTATGACATGAGAAAAAAGTCAGCCGAAAAGGAGAAAAAACAGGCAAAAGACGCGAAAAACGCGGAAGATTTGCCCATAGCCGAAAAATCTTCCGCCGCAAATGCGGAAAAGCAGGATAAGGCTGGGCAGGACAAGGCGGTGCAAAATAAGACGGGGCAGGATAGAGCTTTGTCGGAGAGCGCCCTCGCGCTTTCGTACGCCGATAAAAACGACGTTCCCGACGACGATTTCAACCTGAAAAAGCCGCAGAAGCAGTCGCTTTTCAAGACCCTTTCGGGCGCGATGGATACGGCGCGCAACGTCGGAAATCTCGCCTCGGAAGTGTATAACGATTGGATAAAGCCCGTGCGGGAGAATTGGTCGCAGATAAAGCGCAGAATGAGCTTTATCACCACGTTGATATCGATAGTTTTCTTCGTGCTGTACGTGCCGTTTTTGCTCATCGGAAAGATAGGCAAGGACCTCGCCCTCGGCTACGACGTCGCGCTGTACGTCTGCATAGGAATTTACATTTTAACGCTCGTCGCCCTGCTCATCGTCACCCTCGCTTCCGACAAGACGAACACCGTCGCTATGGAAAAAAGGAGGCGCAAGATAAGCAAGATAATACTGATGGTCGTGCGCTTTGCTTCCCTCGCGATAGGCATAACCGCGCTGATAATTTCCGCGGTGGAAGGCTCGGCGGAAGGCGGCAGCGCGGTCGTCGATACGGTTGCGATAATCTTTGCGGTAATGTCGATAGTCTTTTCGGGCTTGCCGCTTTTGTTCGGCGGGTTCGGGGGCTTTATTAAGTGGCTCATCTCCCCCGCGAAGATAAAATTCAGATTCTCGTTCGTCGTGCTGGAATGGTATCAGTCTTTTACGGCGGAACAGCAGATAGACAAAAACGTCAAAAAACTTTCCAAGCGCTACGGCGAGAGGGTGGGCGCGTGCATAGACGCGTACTTTATCCCCATGCTCGGCAAAAAGTACATAAAGTCGGTGGACGCCAACGCGATAATCAGAATGCTCGAATCCGTTCCCTCGGACGACCTCAACATGTGCGAGTGGATAGTAAAGCGCGTTTTCGAATACGCGGAAGACTGCAAATACGTCGAAACCAACCCTTGCGACAAGTTGGAGCTTTCTGGCGATATCAACAGGGAAAACAAGGTCAAAAAGTCGGGCGGCGGGGAGCAGAAACCCTCCGCAATGAAGAGGTTTTTCTCGCTCTTCTCGCGCAAAGATACCGCCGCGGCTGACGGGGATATCGATGACGACGATTCCGGCAGCGAACTGTAAAATTCTTACATAGACCCCCGAATATGCCTTGACGAACGCGCAATTTTCCGCCGCAAACGCATTTTTGTGCGACAAATAAAGCAAACGCAGTTTTTGAGGCAAAGGGCAAAAGACAAAATCAATTAAAGCAAACGCCCCGCCGCGCTTTTTCCTTTAAGCGCGGCGGGGCTTTAAACTTTTAAATTATCCCAACCTTGTTTAAATTTAATTTTTCGGCCCGCTTTCGCAAGCCTTAATAACAAGCCTTAATAACAAGCCTTATTTACAAACCTTATCCACAAGCCTTATCCGCAAGCCCGTGATTTAAAATTCCAACGCCTTGGCGATATAGCCTTCAAGCTCGGAGATGGGCAGGCGGATCTGTTCCATGCTGTCTCTGTCGCGCACGGTGACCGTGTCGTTTTCAAGCGTTTCGAAGTCTATCGTAATGCAGAAAGGCGTGCCGATCTCGTCCTGCCTGCGGTAGCGCTTGCCGATAGAGCCCGTCACGTCGTAGGTGACCGCAAACTTCTTTGCGAGCGCCTTGTAGACGTCGTCCGCCTTTTCGGAAAGCCCCTTTTGCAGCGGGAGTACGGCGGCTTTGTAGGGTGCGAGGAAGGGGTGCAGGCGGAGTACCGTGCGCACGTCGTTCTTTTCCGCGTCGAGCACTTCTTCATCGTATGCGTCGGTGAGGTAAGCAAGCACCATTCTCTCCACGCCGAGAGAGGGCTCTATGACGTAGGGCACGTATTTTTCGCCCGTCACTGGGTCGGTGTATTCCATGCTCTCGCCGCTCTCGTTCTGATGTTGGGTGAGGTCGTAATCCGTCCTGTCCGCAACGCCCCAAAGTTCGCCCCAGCCGAACGCGAAGTTGTATTCAAAATCCGTCGTAGCCTTGGAATAGAAGCACAGCTCTTCTGGCGAGTGGTCTCTCAGCCTCAGGTTTTCCACTTTCATGCCGAGGGAGAGGAGGAAGTCTTTGCAGAAGTTTTTCCAATAGGAGAACCATTCGAGGTCCGTCCCCGGCTTGCAGAAAAATTCCAGCTCCATCTGTTCGAATTCTCGCACGCGGAAAATGAAATTCCCGGGCGTTATCTCGTTGCGGAATGACTTGCCTATCTGCCCTATGCCGAACGGCACGCGCATTCTCGCCGCGCGCTGCACGTTCTTGAAGTTTACAAATATGCCCTGCGCCGTCTCGGGGCGGAGGTAGACGGTGTTCACGCTGTCCTCGGTAACACCTTGAAACGTCTTGAACATCAGATTGAATTTTCTTATCGGGGTGAAGTCGCTCTTGCCGCATACTGGGCAGACGACGCCCTTTTCGTTTATGAACTGTTCGAGCGCGTCGTTGTCCATCGCTTCCACTTTAATATCGAGGTTGTGCTTTGCGCAGTACGCTTCGACGAGGTTGTCCGCCCTGTGACGGGTCTTGCAGTTCTTGCAGTCCATGAGCGGGTCGGAAAATCCGCCGAGGTGTCCGCTCGCCTTCCATGTGCGCGTGTTCATCAGAATCGCGCAGTCCAGCCCCGTGTTAAGCGTGTTTTCCTGCACGAACTTCTGCCACCACGCCTTTTTGACGTTGTTTTTGAACTCCACGCCCAAAGGACCGTAGTCCCACGTGTTGGCAAGTCCGCCGTAAATTTCGCTCCCGGGGAAGATAAAGCCCCTGTTCTTGCAAAGAGCCACCAATTTGTCCTGAGTCACCGCTCTCTTTTTGTCAGCCATAAAATCGCTCCTTCGGCGCGCACTTGGCAATAATGCGCCCTTTTAAAGTTATTGTAATAATTTTATTACCCATTCCCCGCCCATGTCAAGTAAAATGAGCTCCGCGAAAATTTCCCCCGCCTATTTTGTTATATGACAACCCCTTGCTTTGCCGTATAACCCGCCCGTTTTCCCGCAATTTCTTCCGTTTTCTTCCCGACAGACCGCCCGCACGGCGCGCAATCCCGCCGGTTTGACGTCCTTTTCCGCGCGCAAAATTTTCCGTCAAATAAATTTTAAAAAAGGTGCTTTATTTTCTATACTTTGCGCCGCGACTATGATATAATAGTTTTACTATTATAATTTCGCGATTAAAAGGATAATTAAGGCATGCTCAGCGATATCGAGATTGCGGAAAGCGCAAAACCCGAAGATATTAAAAAGATTGCGGCTAAACTTTCGCTCACCGAGGACGAGCTCGAACTCTACGGCAAATACAAGGCGAAGATAAATTTAGCGAAGTACTCGCCCAAGTCAAAGCTGATTTTGGTCACGGCGATAAACCCGACGGCGAGCGGGGAGGGCAAGACAACGGTATCGATTGGCCTTGCCGACGGACTTTCCCGCATAGGCAAAAAGGCGTGCCTTGCCCTTAGAGAGCCCTCTCTTGGACCCGTGTTCGGCATAAAGGGGGGCGCGGCGGGCGGCGGCTACGCGCAGGTCATTCCCATGGCGGACATAAATCTGCATTTCACGGGCGACCTCCACGCGATTACCGCGGCGAACAATTTGCTGTGCGCGATGATAGACAACCACATATTCCGCGGCAACGCCCTCGGGATAAAGGAAGTGTATTTCCACCGCTGCATGGACATGAACGACAGGGCTCTGCGCGACATAACGCTTTCCTGCGAGGCGGGCAGCATGAAGGGCTGCGAAAGCTATGAAAGAAAGGAGAGCTTTTCCATAACCGCGGCGAGCGAGGTGATGGCGATTTTGTGCCTTTCTCGCGATTTGCGCGATTTGAAAAAGAGGCTCGGCGACATCATCGTAGGCGAAAACGCAAAGGGGGAATACGTCTATGCGCGCGACCTCAAAGCCGACGGCGCGATGGCGACGTTGTTGAAGGACGCCATCAACCCCAACCTCGTGCAGACGCTCGAAGGTACTCCCGCGATAGTGCACGGCGGACCGTTCGCGAATATCGCCCACGGCTGCAACTCCGTGCGCGCGACCCTCGCGGCGATGACCCTTGCGGACTACGCCGTAACCGAGGCGGGCTTCGGCGCTGACCTCGGCGCGGAAAAATTCCTCGATACCAAGTGCAGAATGGCGGGCATAGAGCCCGATTGCATAGTAGTCGTCGCGACGGTCAAGGCGTTGAAATTGCACGGCGGCGCGGACAAGACAAACCTTTCCGCGGAGAATATTCCCGCGCTCGAAAAGGGACTTCCCAACCTCGCCAAGCACGTCGAAAACATGAAAAACGTGTACAAAAAGCCCGTGGTTGTCGCGATGAACAGGTTCTTCACCGATACCGAAGAAGAGATAAAGACGGTCATGACCGCCTGCGAAAAAATGGGCGTGAAAGCCGTGTTCACCGACGTATTCTTAAAGGGCGGCGAGGGCGGCAAGGAGCTCGCGGAAGAGGTCGTCAAAGCCTGCGAAACCAAGAGCAAACTGCACTTTGCATACGACTTGAAGGACGACGTCAAGACAAAGATAGACTGCATAGTCAGAAATATTTACGGCGGCGACGGCGCGGAGTATTCCGAAATTGCCGAAAAGAAGATTGCGGATATCGAGGGCAAGGGGATAAGCGATCTGCCCGTGATAATCGCAAAGACGCAATACTCGCTTTCCGACGACGCGTCGCTTCTTTCCCGTCCGACGGGCTTTAAAATCTTCGTGCGGGATATCGAACTGCGCGGCGGCGCGGGCTTTATTGTGGCTGTTGCGGGCTCGATTATGTTGATGCCCGGGCTCGGCAAAGTGCCCTGCGCGGAAAAGATAGATATAGATAACGACGGCAAGATAACGGGGCTTTCGTGATTTCCCCCTTGCTTTCCCCATAAAAACGGCAAATACACGCATAAAAGACGGTTAAATAATCATATTATGGAACTTCCCGAAGCTACTAATTTTATAGAACAGATAATAAACGAAGAGTTGGAGGCGGGCAAATTTGCCTCCCGCAATAACGAAATAGTCGTGCGTTTTCCGCCCGAGCCCAACGGATATCTTCACATAGGGCACGTAAAGGCGCTGTGTATAAACTTCGGCGTAAAGGAGCGCTATCACGGAAAGCTCAATCTGAGAATGGACGACACAAACCCCGCCAAGGAAGATTACAAATACGTGGAATCTATCGTCGAGGCGATAAAGTGGTTGGGGTTCGAATACGACAATTTGGTATTCGCTTCCGACTATTACGACAAATTGTACGAGATAGCGGAGAAATATATTAAAGACGGCAACGCGTACGTGTGCGATTTGTCCGCGGACGAGATAACCGCCACGCGCGGCACATTGACGGAGGCTGGCACGCCCTCGCCCTACCGCGACAGGAGCGTGGAGGAAAACTTGCGCCTCTTCCGCGAGATGAAAGCGGGCGTCTATCCCGACGGGGCAAAGGTGCTCAGGGCAAAGATAGACATGACGTCCCCCAACCTCAACATGCGCGACCCCGTGCTGTACAGGATAGCGCACGTTCCCCATTACCGTCAGGGAGACAAGTGGTGCATATATCCTATGTACGACTTCGCGCACCCCTTATCGGACGCGATAGAGGGGGTAACGCACTCGCTGTGCTCGCTTGAATTCGAAAATCACCGCCCGCTCTACGATTGGGTAATCGAAAAGGCGGGAATTCCCGCCCCCGTACCCCGCCAGATAGAGTTCGCGCGGCTGAATATAACCAACGTACTCATGTCCAAGCGCTACCTCAAAAAGTTGGTGGACGAGGGAATCGTGCGCGGCTGGGACGACCCCCGCATGCCCACGCTTCTCGGGCTTAAAAACAGGGGAGTTCCGCCCAAGGCGCTCAAAAAATTCTGCGCGGATGTCGGGGTTGCGAAAAACTACGGCGTAGTCAGCGCGGCGCAGCTCGACGAATGTATTCGCGACGAGCTCAACATCACCGCGGAAAGGGCGATGGGCGTATTGAATCCCGTAAAATTGACAATAACCAATTACGAGGGAGAGGAAGAGCTGGAATTCGAAAAAAATCCCGCGGACGGAAGCGGCGCAACCCGCCCCGTAAAGTTCACGGGCAGCGTATATATAGACAGGGAGGATTTCTCCCTCGACCCGCCCCCCAAGTTCAAGCGGCTGTACAAAGGCGGCTTCGTGCGGCTGAAAGCGGCGTATATAGTGCGCTGCGACGACGTCAGGCTGAATAAAGACGGGCAGATTGAAGAGATAATGTGCACGTATTTCCCCGAAACCCGCTCGGGAAGCGAGGTGAAATCGGAGATAAAGGCGAAAGGCGTCATTCAATGGGTGGACGCAAAGTACGGCATAGACGTGGAATACAGGAAATATCGCCCTCTTTTAAACGACGAGCAATATCCCGACCAGGATTACGCCGAAAGGCTTAACCCTGATAGCGAGAGCATATTATACGGCAAGGCAGAACCCTATCTTGCCGAAAGCGAGGACGATAAGCGCTTCCAGCTCATGCGCACGGGATATTACAAGAAGTGCCGTGAAGGAGAAAGGACGGTGCTTTCGGAAATCGTATCGTTAAAGGACAATTTCAACAAGTAACCAAGTAACGGAGATTTTTAAATGACAGACATTATTTTTATCGCAGTTCTTGCCGCGGCGGCGGTCATAGGAATATTGACCGGGCTGATAAAGGGCTATTTAAAGACGTCGTTCTGGGGCGCAACGGTGCTGCTCGGCGTGCTCTTCGGGAAGCTGATCGGCGGCATGATGGGCAAGAGCTCCGCGGCGTATCCGTATGTGACGCTCGGCGTATCGTTGGCGGCGCTGATATTGTTCTCGCTGCTGTTCCAGCTGGCGCGCAAGTTTATCAATATGAAGATAACCGCCCGCCGCACGCTCTCGGAATATCAGAACCGCGACAAGTTGGACGAAAACGACTCGTACATACTCGACGCAGTAGACCGCAAGGACAAAAAAGCGTATAAAAAGTACAGAAAGGCGCGCAAGAAGATAAAGACCAAGAGCGGCGCGTGGGGCGTTGTCAACAGGGTAATAGGACCTGTATTCGGCGCGCTGAATTGGTTCGTCGCGGCGTTCATGTGCCTTTCGTTCGTCGCGCTGTTTGCCGATTTGTCGCAGATTTCCGCATTTGCAGACGTCTTCAAGGGACTGCTGGAAAGCGAGATGTGGGTGAATATGTTCAGCGCGATAGCCATCGACGTGATGGTGATGAGCGTGATAAGTTTTGCGCTTCGCGCGGGCTATAAAGGCGGACTGAGCTCAGTGTTGTCCACGCTTATCATACTCGGGTTGATAGTCGCTTTCGGCTATGCGTCGTACGGTCTCGCCGTCAGCCCGTCCATGTCGGGAATGATAGACGCGCTGGAAAGCAACCTGCCCAACCTCCCCGGGCTCGGGCACACGCTTGCGGTGATAGTGGCGACGGCGATATTCTTCCTGCTCTCGCTGGTGGTTATCATAATAGTCGCGATATTCCTGCCCAGATTCATAAACAAATTCAAGGAAAACAGCGTTTTCTCGGTCTGCGACGGCGTGCTCGGCGCGCTCGTGTTCACGGTGTTTATCGTAGCTTTGATGTTGGTGTTCGGCGGCGTTGCGGCTTCGCTTTCGGAGCTGCCCGTCATGGAAAAGCTGAACCACTACATGGAAATTTCCGCCCTTTCGGACTGCTTCTACGCGTGCAACCCGTTGGCGGACGCGTTCGCTTCGCTTCCCTTGATGGACCTCTTCAAGGCGAAAAATTAAGTGGATATCCACGTACTTGGCGCAAAATAAAAGCGTAAAAGATATGAAAAAATGCGCGGATAAGGCGCAAAGAGCATGATAAAAGCGATAAAGTATTGAAAAGTTATAGCCGCCCGCCCGCGGGTTGACCCGCGGGCGGGCGGCTTTTCACGTATCGCCGAAATTGACCGCTTCAAATAAACCGCCCGAAAGCGTTTTAAAGCGTTTGTTTGTGCTTAAAACCGTTTGTCAGCTTATAAACCGCTTAAAACGCGCTTAAATCTTTTCGTCGAAACTTTCGCAGCAGGTGCACTGAGCCCCGCAAGAGCTACCCACGCGTATCTTATCGAGGGTGCAGTTGCAGCCGTTGTGGTTATACTTGCACTTTGAAACTTCGCAAGCGATGCCGAAATTTATATTTTCCATATAAATACCTCCGATTTTATTTTGCGTATAATCGCCCGATTTATACGGCGGCTATTGACAAACGGCGCGCTCAAATGTTAAAATATAGTGGAAAATTCGATAAGTAAAGGAGATTTCTATGAAGATAATTTTGTTGCAGGACGTAAAAGGGCAGGGCAAGAAGGACGACTTGATTGACGTCAACGAGGGCTACGCCCGCAATTTTTTGATAAAAAAGGGGTTCGCGGAGGCGGCGACGCCCACCAAGATAAACGAGCTCAACCAGAAGAAAGCCTCGCAGGCTTACCATAAACAGGAAGAGCTGAAAGCGATGAAAGCCCTCGCCGCGGAAATTTCCGGCAAGAGCTTCACGATAAATATCAAGGTCGGCAAGGAAGGCAAGGTGTTCGGCTCTGTAACCGCGGCGGACATCGCCCAGAGCCTTTCCGACAGCGGCTACGAGGTGGACAAAAAGAAGATCGTCCTCGCCGCGGGCTTGAAAACCGTCGGCGACTACGACGTGGAGTTGAAGCTCGCCGAGGGGGTGGGGGCGAAGATTAAGGTGCTCGTGAGGGGCGAAGAATAATATTGTTTAAAATAGAGCGCGGGCGGAGAATTTTCTCCGCCCGCGCTCTATTTTGCTGCCGCTAAACGCAGAATAAGCGGCGCAATACGGCGTCAGGTTTACGCACTTCTCGGTCACGTACTTCATTGTACGCTCCCTTCGTCGTTTGCGCACCTTCCTTGTCTTGCTTGCTTCTCTGCGTTTATAGACTTCGTAATATCAGCTGCCGCAATTCCACCTATTTTCTCGGCAAATGTAAGGGCAACATTTGCCTCGGTCACCGCTCGCGCCTTGCAATATGCGCTCGCTCATCTCG
>CANREX010000026.1 GCA_947629735.1 uncultured Clostridia bacterium | reverse complement strand
GAAACAGAGTTTTTCCCGCAAGCGACAAGGCGAGCGACGTCACCAAATGCCTTGTCGGATATTGCAAAAATGCGGGCGTAAAGTTCAATTTTGGCTCAGAAGTTCAAAAAATCAGCGTTTTTAATAGTACTCTGCGTGGCATAATCGTTAATAATAACAATCTATCTTTCGATAAAGTGGTTGTATGCACGGGCGGAATCAGTTATCCCGCGACGGGCTCTACGGGTGACGGATATAAGTTCGCCAAACAGTGCGGGCATAATATAAGGGAATTGAAACCCGCGCTCTGCGGGCTTGAATTGAAAGGCGATTATTTCAAGCAAATGCAGGGGCTTACTCTTAAAAACGTCAGACTAACAGCAAAATACCGCGGCAAAGTCATATATCAAAGGCAAGGAGAGATGCTCTTCACCCATTTCGGCATTTCAGGACCTATCGTTTTTTCGCTTTCAAGCCTGATAAACCGCATAGACTGTTCCGAAGTCAAATTATCAATCGATTTCAAACCCGCGCTCGATGAGGAGCAGCTCGACAGGAGAATTTTGCGTGATTTTGACTCAAACGGCGGCAAAAATATTGGTAATTGCCTTAAAGCGCTGTTGCCTAATGCCGTAATCGACGAAATCTTAAAGCGCAGCGGCATACAAGCCGATAAAAAAGTCGGCGGCGTGTCGCGTGCCGAGCGCTCAGCTTTGTTGACAAACATAAAGAGTTTTGATATTATAATAAAGTCATTGCGCGCATTTGACGAGGCTATTGTCACGAGCGGCGGGGTGGACGTCAACGAAATTAACCCCAAAACCATGGAAAGCAAAAAGGTTTCGGGACTGTATTTTTGCGGCGAAGTGCTCGACGTAGACGCTTTTACGGGCGGATTTAACCTGCAAATCGCTTTTTCAAGCGGTTATGCGGCGGGAAATTCAATCGACCCTTAAATTTAATCGGCGATTTCAAAAATTAAGTTTCGAATATGCAAATTCAATCGCACAAGGCCTAAAATTTTAAAAATCGGAGAATATTTATGAAAGCAATTCGCGGAGCGATTACGGTAGATAAAGATTCGCCTGCCCAGATAAAAGATGCTGTCGGGCAGCTTTTGAGCGAAATGGTAGCGAGAAATTCGGTAAATTCCGACCAGATCGTCTGTATCATGTTCACCAACACTGTTGATATCAAGTCATATTATCCCGCAAAAGCGGCGAGGGAGTGCGGCTATTCGCACTGCGCGTTGTTTTCTTCCGCCGAGCCCGAAATTGTCGGCTCGCTCGAAAGGTGCATAAGGGTCATGATGCTCGTCGAAAGCGACAAAATGCCTTCCCACGTCTACCTTAAAGAGGCGGTAAGTTTAAGAAAGGACATTACGAAAATTATAAATATCGCCCTCGACGGACCTGCGGGCAGCGGCAAGAGCACCGTTTCTAAGATGGTCGCTAAACGGCTTGGCATACTTTACCTCGACACGGGCGCGATGTATAGGGCGATAGCGTTGAAGTGCGTGCGCGACAACGCCGACTATTGCGATAAGGACGCCGTCAAAAACATCGTAAACAAGCTCAATCTGACGATTGATTACAAAGACGGCAAACAAATTACGCTGCTTGACGGGGAGGACGTCGGCGAGCTTATTCGCACGCCGCAGGTGTCCTTGTTGGCTTCCTACGTTTCCGCATACAGTTTCGTGCGCACAAAGATGGTGGAACTCCAACGGCGTATCGCCTCCAAATTTTCATGTATTCTCGACGGCAGGGATATAGGCACAAACGTATTGCCTTCCTGCGAGTTTAAATTCTATCTCACCGCGTCGCCCGAAGTGAGGGCAAAGCGCAGATACGAAGAGGAAATCGCCAAGGGTACGAATTTGTCGTTTGAGGACGTGTTCAAGGAAATCAACGAGCGCGACTTTCAGGACAAAAACCGCGCGATTGCGCCGCTTACGCAGGCTGCGGACGCTATTTTGATCGATTCTTCTTCCATGACGGCGGAAGAGGTAGCAGAGGCAATCGTGACGAAAGTCAGAGAAAATATGTAATATTATCATAATCGGGCACAAATTTTATTATTATCGGACACAAAAAATGAGTAAAAAGAGCAAACAAAAGAAAACGGGTCTTGAAAAATTTTTCAATTTCCTGCATTTTTTCGAAAAAATTCTGTATAGGGTAGTTTACCCTTACAGAAAACACGGTAACCTTGAAAAATACAATGAAGGTCCTTTGATTTTCATAGGCAACCACTATCACGTCCTCGACGTAATTTATCCCTGCCTTAAAACCGACCGCCCCATACATTTCATGGCAAAGCAGGAGTTGTGGAAGGGCGGGCTCATGAAAAAATTCGTCATCAAGTGCGAGTGTATTCCCGTAAAGAGGGACGGCTCCGACGTGCAGGCGATAAAAGAAGCGATGCGCTACCTTAAAAACGACGGGGTTATCAATATCTTCCCCGAAGGCACGCGCAATCATTCGTATGCCGATTTATTGCCTTTCCACAGCGGCGCGGCGGCGCTTTCAATCAAGATGAAAGTGCCCATTATCCCCATAGCGCAGATTAAAAAGATGAGACCTTTCCACAGGTCGGATATAATCTTCGGCGACCCGATAGAGTTCAGACAATACTACGATAAACGCATCACGAAAGAGGACATCGAAGCGTGCGACAAACAGCTGCGCGACGCGATAATCAACATGCGCCTCGCGTTTATCGAAAAGCACAACATAAAGTTCAAGAGCGACAGGACGTAATGCAGATATTTATTGCCGAAAACAGCGGGTTTTGCCGCGGGGTGAAAAACGCCGTGGATACCGCGCTTAAAGTTAAAGCGGAGAACACATATATCCTCGGCGAAATAATACACAACGCGGAGGTCGTCAAGGCTATTTCCGACAGGGGAATCCGCGTAGTGGAAAAGCTGGAAGATATCCCGAACGGCGCTACCGTCATTTTCCGTTCGCACGGCGTTCCGCTCTCCTATTACGGGGAGTGTAAAAGCAGGGACATCTCCGTAATCGACTGTACTTGCAAGTTTGTGAACAACACGCAAAAGATAGTCAAAAGCGAGCATGAAAAGGGGAATTTCATAGTAATTTGCGGCGAACCCACTCATCCGGAAGTTATCGGCTTGCAGGGGTGG
Source organism: uncultured Clostridia bacterium (assembly GCA_947629735.1). Classification (GTDB taxonomy): domain Bacteria; phylum Bacillota; class Clostridia; order Christensenellales; family Borkfalkiaceae; genus Coproplasma. The sequence continues at coordinate 10,417 of CANREX010000026.1, read as the reverse complement.
TGTGAAAACAGCGCGCTCGTAATCGACGACGAAGAGTGCGATTTGTCGCAAATACGCGATAAAAACGTCTGCGTAGTGGCTCAAACTACGTTTTCCGTTGAAAAATTTGAAAAAATAATAAAAAATATTAAAAAACTCTGTGAAAAATCAGTTGCCGTTTTTAAAACTATTTGTTATACTACTGTTGATCGGCAACTTGAAGCTAAACGGCTTTCTTCAACTTGCGACGCAATGATAGTTATCGGCGGGCTCAACAGCAGCAACACCAATAAATTATACGATATATGCCGCGATAATTGCAAAAACGTGATAAGGCTTGCCGATTCATCGAGTTTTAACCGAGAAGAAATCAAAAATTTTAATAAAATTGGTATAGTTTCAGGGGCGTCAACCCCGAACGAGCAAACCCGGGAGGTTCTCTTAAAGATGGAAGAAAAAAGCACAGAAGTAAACGCAACGAGTTCTATGGCGGACGTCGTTGCAAAGATTGACAGCGAGTCGAAGTTCAAAAAGGGTCAGTTGGTAACCGCTACCATATCGGAAGCGACTGCGGACGGCTTACAGATCCTTTTGCCTTTCTCGAAGAAGGAAATTCCTTTGAGCAAGGACGAGCTTGATTGCGAGGCGTACAACCCCGAAGAATACGCAAGCAAGATCGGTGAAACTATCGAGTTGATGGTCGTCGAACTTAAACCTTCTTTAAAACTTTCCCAGAAAATGATAAAGATGCTCGAAGAAGAAGAGTCGGTTATCGCCGATATAGAGGCGGGAAAAGAATTTCAGGTAACATGCACGGGCTTCAACAAGGGCGGACTTGTAGGACAGGTTGGTACGTATTCGGTGTTCGTGCCCGCAAGGGAAATTCGCCCCGGGTTCGTTCAGGACCTCTCCAAATACGTCGGCAAAACCCTTCGTTTGAGGTCGATTGAAATCAAGCGCGACAGAAAAAAGGAAATAATCGCGTCTCAGCGCGTTATAATTCAGGAAGAGCGCGACGCTAAGGCGGCTGCCAAGGCGGCTAAGGAAGAGGAGTTCTTCGACGCGATTTCCGAAGGCGACATAGTAGAAGGCAAGGTTGAAAGGGCGACCAATTTCGGCGCGTTCGTTTCGGTCGGCGGCTTCGATTGCCTCGCGCACATTTCCGATTTGTCATGGACGGGCGCGAAAGCGGTTACGGACATCCTCGAAATCGGCAAGACGTATCAGTTCAAAATTCTCAAAATCGACAGAGAGAACAAGAAAGTTTCTATAGGTTACAAACAGCTTCAACCCCAGCCTTGGGACTTGGCGGCGGATAAATATCACGTAGGCGAAGTTATCAAAGGCAAAGTTGTAAGAATAGTTCCCTTCGGCGCGTTCGTGGAAGTCGAAAAAGGCATTGACGGTCTCGTTCACGTCTCCCAGATAAGCCATGAAAGAATCGAAACTCCCGCAACCGTGCTCAGCGTCGGCGAAGAAGTCGAAGCGAAGATAATTGCGTTTGACGTCGAGGCAAAGAAGATGAACCTTTCCATCAAGGCTCTGCTTCCCGAACAAGAAAGAAAGCCCCGTGCAGAGAGGGCGGAAGGCGAAGAAAAACGCGCCCGCGCGCCCAAAAAGGACGACGGCGAACTTTCGAGTTGGAGCGACGGAAGCATTTCCGTCGGAACGTCGATAGGCGACCTTCTCGACAGTGCGGAAAAGAAAGAAAATTAAAAATTCATTTGCGATTGCGCCCCGAATTTTCGGGGCGTTTTTGTATTTTTTACAATTTTTCGCGCTTTTATTTATATAATAAGGTTTAAGCGGCGGGCAGCGAGTTTATATAAATTGAGTAAGCAACGGAGGTAAATACATGAAACAGGGAAATATTCGCATTTCAAGCGAAAACATGATGCCTATAATCAAAAAGTGGTTGTATTCCGATAAGGACATCTTTTTGAGGGAAATCGTAGCTAACGGCATAGACGCGATAACGAAATTCAAAAAACTTGCCACAATGGGTGAAGCAAGCGAAGCGGAGGGCGAAGAATACTGCGTCAAAATTTCAATAGACGATAAGGCAAAGACGCTCTGCGTGGAAGACAACGGTATCGGCATGACCGAGGATGAAGTCGAAAAATATATCACCCAGATAGCCTTTTCGGGCGCGTCCGATTTCCTCGCAAAGTACGAAAAGGCGGGCGGTGACGGCATAATCGGTCACTTCGGTCTCGGCTTCTATTCGGCTTATATGGTGTCGGAGCTCGTGGAAATCGAAACAAAGTCGTATAAAGAAGGCGCTGCGGCGGTCAAATGGTCGTCGGACGGCAACTCCACCTACGAAATAGGCGAGTGTGACAGAAAAGAGCGCGGCACGAAGATAATAATGCATATTGCCGACGAGGAAAAGGAATTTTTAAACGAAAGCAATATCAAAGGGCTTGTCAGAAAATATTGCTCGTTTATGCCCTACAATATCTACGTGAATTTCAAGGGCGACGGCAAGGACGAGCCGTTAAACACCGTTTTGCCGCTCTACGCCAAAGCCCCCAAGGACTGCACGGAAGAGGAGTACAAGGAATTCTATACAAATACTTTCATGGACTACGACGCGCCGATTTTCTGGGTGCACCTCGACATGGACTATCCATTTAAATTAAAGGGTATTCTGTATTTCCCCAAGGTCAAGAACAAGGTCGAGCTCGAACGCGGCAAGGTCAAATTATATTGCAATCAGGTATTTATCGCGGACAACATCAAGGAAGTCATTCCCGAATTTTTAATGCTGTTAAACGGCGTTATAGATTGTCCGGATATCCCGTTGAACGTCTCCCGCAGCTTCCTGCAAAACGACAGGCAGGTGCAGAGAATTTCCAAATATATCACCAAAAAGGTCGCGGACAAGCTGACGGCGCTCTTTAAAGACGACAGGGCAAAATACGAAGAGTATTGGAGCGACCTCGCGAATTTCGTCAAGTTCGGCTGTATCAAGGACGGCGATTTCTACGACAAAGTCAAGGATATAATTATCTGGAAGGACATCAACGGAAGCTACAAAAACTTGAACGAATTTCTCGGGAAAGACGAAAAGCAGGAAGCCGAACAAGCGGAAGAGGCAGGCGACAAGGATAATAAGGATAAGAAAGATAAAAACGAAGCTCCCAAGCCCGACACGGTTTACTATGTTTCGGACAGTTTGCAGCAGGCGCAATATATCAAAATGTTCAAAGACGCCAATTTAAACGCCATCACTTGCGATACTTTTATCGACCCGCATTTTATCAGCTTCGTCGAATATAAAATACCCGACAAAGTAAAATTCATGCGAATCGACGCGGACATAGCGGGCGCGCTTAAAAACGCCGACGCGCCCGAAGACAGCGTATTGCAGGAGATTTTCAAAAAAGCGATAAGCGACGACAACGTAAAAATCGTAACTCAACAGCTCAAAAATGAGGACGTCCCCGCAATCATAAACGTTGAAGAGTACATCAGGAGATATTCCGAGATGGGGCAATTCTACGGAATGACGGACGGGCAGCTCACCAAGACGCTGATAGTAAATACGGCTAACCCGATAGTTGCGCAAATCAAGAATTTAAGCGACGAAAAGCAGACGTTTGTGGCAAAATATATCTATTCCCTCGCGCTGCTTTCGTTCAAAAAGCTCACCCCCGAAGAGCTCAACGGATATATTGCCGATACGCTCAAACTTTTGGACGACTACGCAAAGTAAAACTTTTAAGAAAATTTTATAAAACATTAAATAATCGCTTCGGCGATTATTTTTTTTGCGCTTTGTTCTACTTTTCGGCGACCGATTATAAATTATACTATGACTTTGAGCTTTCTTCCGCTTGAAATAAAAATAGCGTTGGACAACCTTAATCTCAATTTTTTGACGGAAATCAGATTGCGTGCGGGACAACCCGTGATAATAGAGTACAGGGGAAATTATACGTATCTCGGTTCGTTCGGGGCGACCAAGCTGCCTTCGTCCGCATTAATCTGCGGCGAACTCACGCCGATATTGGGCGCTGCCATGGAAAAGAGCGTTTACGTCTATTCCGAACAACTGAAAAACGCGTTCATAACGGTGGACGGGGGAGTCAGAATAGGCATCGCGGGCGAGTACGTCGCCGAGGGCGGCAGAATAAAGACGGTGCAAAAGCCCACTTCGCTAAATATCCGCATACCGCACGAGGCGAAAGGTTGCGCCGACGGAATTTATGCGACGTTGGTGGACGTCAACCCGCACTCAACTCTCATTTTTTCGCCACCGGGTTATGGGAAAACCACAATTCTTCGCGATTTGGCAAGGCATACGGGCAGCAAATTAGGGTTAAACGTACTTGTCTTCGACGAAAGATATGAACTTTCCGCCCTCGACGGCAACGGGAAGGGATATAACCTCGGAATGAATTGCGACATTGTGCGCGGCGCGGATAAGCTGTGCGGCTTCGCGAACGCGATACGAGTAATGAAACCAGACATTGTCATTTGCGACGAGCTGTACGGCGAGGGCGATTTTGCCGCCGTCCGCTATGCGGCAGACTGCGGGATAAAGGTCTTGGCTTCCTCGCATTATTCGGATAAAGCAAAGTTGAAGTCGCTGCCGTTCGATTGCTTTGTGGAGCTGACGGGTATTGGGAAACAGGCAATAATCTATGATAAAACTTTTAATATTATCGGCCATTGTGATACTATCTGCGCTGTTCGGGATAATTCTATCGGCTGACAGAAAGAAAACGATGAAAGTTTATGCGCAGTTTTGCGAATTCAACGAAAAGCTGCTTCTCAATCTGAAATACGGCAAGCTGAAAGTGGGTGAAATAGCCTCGCAATACGAATACGTCGCACAGGCTCTCGAAGGGAAAAGCGTTCTGCGTGGAGAAAAGGACGAATTTTTGCGCAGTTATCTTAACAATATCGGCAACACGGACGCGCCGTCTCAGGTAGATTATTTAAACGAAAGAGGGGAATCTTTGAAAAAATACAAGGCTGAAAGCGAAGAAGATTACAAAAAATACGGCTCTTTGTACTTTAAATTGGCGTTGATGGCGGGCATACTTGTCGCCGTGCTTTTAATTTAGAATGGACATAAGTATTTTGTTTAAAATAGCCGCGGTGGGCATTATAGTTACAATAATCTGCCAGATTTTGAAGAAGTCGGACCGCGACGACATCGCCACGGTTGTCAGTCTGGTCGGTCTGATTATCGTGTTGACGGTCGTAATCGCCATGATAGGCGATTTATTTACGCAGATTAAGCAGCTGTTCGATATATTCTGATGGGGATATTTCAGCTTTGCACCGTCGCGCTTGTCACGGCGGTTTGCGCGTTCATATTGAAATCACACAAATCCGACCTCGTGCCGCTTTGCATAACCGCTGGCGGCATACTGATTGCGCTGACAGCGTTCGATTATCTCTCCGAGAGCCTCGATTTTATCAGGAAATTTACCGAACAGACCAATATAGACAAGTCTGTCATAAGGATAATTTTCAAGGCGATCGGAGTGGGGTATATCATAGAACTCACGGCGAGCTCCGTCAAAGACCTCGGGTTCGAATCTATCGCCGAAAAGTTGATTTTATGCGGAAAACTAATAATATTCGTGATGTCCGTTCCGATTTTGCAATCGCTGTTCGGGGTTATCGTAAAGTTAATAAAACTCGTCTGATAATTTTGGCGTTTGCGGCTTTGACGCTTGCCGCATTGCTGTTTACCGCGGCGGGCGGCGTGGCGTTCGCCGATGGGGGCGAGGACCTCTCCGAAAATATCGGCTCTATATTGGACGGGTTGGATTTAAGCGAAATTGAGGAATACCTCTCGCAATACGGCAGCGAATACGTGTTTGGATTCGGGGAAAGCGCGAGGGAGATTATAGAATATCTGATATCGGGCGACCTCGGGCTTATATAGGCAAAATTTTATCCGTTTTGTTTAAGGGCGTGACGTCTCTCATACCCGCGTTCGCGCAGATTGTCGCGATAAGCATACTTTGTTCGGTGTGTACGGGCGTTGAAGGCGGAGTTTTGAGCAAGACGACGGCGAAAGCGGTGCGCCTTGCGTGCCTGTCGCTTATAGTGCTTATAATGTCGTCGATGCTGGTAAGCATAATAGGCTCTGCGACGAAGTGCATAACGCGCATACAAAAGCAGGTTGAAATAATAACGCCGATTTTAATAACTTTGACCGTGCTGACGGGCGGATCGGCGGCGGGCGCAATATATCAACCGTCCGCGCTGTTTATCGGCAGCGGCTCGATTGAAATCGTAACAGGGCTGATTTTCCCCGCGACGATAGCGGTGATTTTATTGAATTTCCTTTCAAAGCTCAATCCCGATATCTCGTTTACGGGCGTTTCCGCGCTGATAAAGTCGGTCATGAAATGGGTAATCGGGCTGACCGTCGCTATATTCGGGCTTTTTGTCACCGTGCAGAGTTCGGCGTCGTCGCTCTTCAACGGCATATTTTTCAAGGTGACGAAATACCTCGTCGGCAATTCCGTGCCGATAGTGGGAAATTTCCTCTCCGCGGGTGTGGACATGGTTGTGATGGCGGGCTCGCTCGTCAGAAGCTCGGTAGGGGTTTTCGGAATTATTTTGTTGTTGTCCGAAATTATCCAGCCCGTATTGCTGCTCGCCGCCTTTTCCGTGATGCTGAAAATCTGCGGCGCGATCGTCCAGCCGCTCGGCGAAAAGGTGACTTACGCTATGTTTTCCGAACTTTCCAAGGATATAGAGTTTTTTATCGCGGGAATTTTGATGGTCGCGTTCATGTACCTGCTTGTCGTAATGCTTATCATAAATTCCGCGGGTTATTTCATATGACGGCATACCTGTTGACCGCCGCGGGCGTGATATTTTTAACGGTAATCGTCAGCTTTATCATACCCGACGGCAAACTCAATAAAAGCGTGAATTTTATCCTGCGCCTCGTCTGCATAGGCGTTTTGTTGAGCCCCGTCACAAAACTTTTCGATTTGACGCCCACGGCTGGCGAAAACCTCGCAGACTACGATTACATCTGCGAAATTTATTCCCAAACGCAGTCCGAAGCGGTTAAAAAGAGCGTGGAAGAAAATTTGAATTTGCAGTGCGATTGCCATGTTTCGATTACCATGAACGACGGCGTAATAAACGAGGACGGCGTGACCGTTTATGTCGAAGATTGCGATAGCGAAAAAGTTAAAATCATAGAGGAATATTTGAAAAGTATAGGCTATATAAATATATCAGTAAATGAGAAAGGCAACCGAATTCTTCAAACAAAATAAAAACGCGTTAATAGTTCTGTTGCTGCTCGTCGTGCTGATAGTTATCGCGCTGTCATTCGGCGGAAACAAAAGCAAAGCCGTGTCGCTTACGGGTTCTGACGACTACAACAAGAGCGAAACGGAAATCAAACTTCAACAGATACTTTCCTCGATAGACGGCGTAGGCAATGCGGAAGTCATGATAAACGAAGGTCAGGACGGGATAGAGGGAGTAATAATTGTCTGCGACGGTGCGGACAGCCTGATGACGAGAAACGACATAATAAACGCCGTCGTGACCGTCTTGAAGATAAAATCGAATAATATAGCAATATACGCTATGAATAACAATAAATAAAGGAGACTGAAATTTATGACCAAGAAGAAAAAAATCATCATCATGACGTCGCTTGTTTTGTTGCTTGCGGTTACCGCCGTGCTCAACGTACTGCTCGTAAGCCGCAATTCGAGCGCACAGGCTGACGCCATAACAACGGCGAATTACTTTACGTCCTACCGCTCCGAAAGAACGAGCAAGAGGAACGAAGAGCTTTTGCAACTCGATAACGTAATAGCTTTGTATGAGCCGGGTAGCGAAAAGTACGATCAGGCTGTCGATATGAAGATGAAGATAGTCGGGATAATGGAAAACGAACTCGTAATAGAGACCATGGTTAAATCTCTCGGGTTCAGCGAGGCGGTCGTATCGATCGGAATGGATTCGGACAACGTGAACGTATTCGTCAATACAAACGAACTCGACACGCCCGCAGCGCTTTCCATATACAATCTTTTGAGAAACGAGCTCAGCATACCCAGCACAAACATAATAATAATGCCCGTTTATACACAAATTTGAATAAACTTCGGTTTATCCGTTGCAAAACGCCGCGATATGTGTTATACTTAATATGATAAACGGTTTCCGTTTGCTATCAAGGAGAAAATCATGGCGCATATCAGACACGACCCTACGTCTACGCAGAAAGGCAAAATTTCATACAATTCAAATATAGTGAGCGGCATCGTCGCCCTTGCGATTTCGGAAGTTGACGGAGTAAGCCTTCTCAACACCAAGAACAAAGGCATCAAACTCAGCTTCGATAAGCAAGGCATAATAGCCGATATCAGCGTTAAAGTCGATTACAGCTACAACGTGCCCTCGCTGGCGTTCAGGATACAGCAGTCCATAAAGCACAACGTCGAATCCATGACGAAATATAAAGTCGACAAGGTAGACGTGCACATTCAGGACGTGAATTTCCCCGCCGATTCGGTAATTTAATAAACGCATTTATTCCCTTAAAAATTTTAAGGGAATATTTCTATTTCAAGGTATTTATGAGAACTGTTGCAAGAGAAACGCTTTTTAAATTGATATTTTCCTCGCAATTTACTGGAAACGTGGAAGAAAATCTCAAAAAATCTCTCTATAAAACGGACAAGCTGACGGAAGATGACGTCAACTATTGCGAGCGGCTTCTTTCGCTCATGCAGGAGCATGAGGAAAGCCTGTTGAATGAGATTGACAGCCATTCCACGCTATTCCCCGAAAAGAGGATATTCCCCGCGGATAAAAGCATTTTGCTTATATCTCTGTGCGAGATATTGTATTGCGAGGATATTCCCGACAAGGTTTCTATGAACGAAGCGGCGAATATCGCTTCGGCATATTCTTCCGCAAAGAGCGCTTCATTTATTACGGGCATTTTATCGGCCGTATCGGAGAGTAAGAACAATGTATAAAATTATCGACGGCAAATTCCATTCTGCGGAGATAAGAAAGGAAATCGCCGCGCGCGCGGCAAAATACAAAGCGGCAAGCGGCAAAGATATAGGTCTTGCGGTCGTGCTTGTAGGTGAAGATCCCGCCTCGCAGATATACGTGCGCAACAAAATAAAGGGGTGCGAGGAGGTTGGAATAAAATCATACGCTTCATATCTTCCCGCCGAAAGCACGGAAGAGCAGGTGAAAGAGCTCGTCCAATCGCTTGTGGACGACGAAAATATAAACGGAATACTCGTTCAACTGCCGCTTCCCAAGCATATAGACCAACAAGCCGTATTAAAACTTATTCCCAAAGAAAAGGACGTGGACGGGTTCTGCGAAGAAAATATCGGCAGCCTTTGCCTTAATAAAGATTGCCTTCCCGCGTGCACGCCCAACGGCATAATGAAGATGCTCGAAAGGGAAAATATAGCGATAAGCGGCAAAAACGCGGTGGTTATCGGGCGCTCCGCAATAGTTGGAAAACCCATGGCGATGCTGCTTTTAAACGCGAACGCTACGGTCACGATTTGCCACAGCAAGACAGAAAACCTGCCCGAAATCTGCCGTCAGGCGGATATTTTGGTTGCCGCAATAGGCAAAGCGAATTTTGTCACGAACGACTTTGTAAAGCAAGGCGCGGTGGTTATCGACGTCGGAATGAACAGAGACAAAGACGGCAAATTGTGCGGCGACGTGGATTTTCAATCGGTAAAAGACAAGTGTTCCTACATAACGCCCGTTCCCGGCGGCGTAGGACCTATGACTATAACAATGCTCTTATATAACACCGTGGTTGCGGCGGAAAGGACGTTATGCATACTGAATTTGACGAAAAATACGGCGATTATCTGCAATATTTCAATGAAGAATTGCAAAAATTCTGCGACGAAAAGCTGAAAACAGAGCCCGAAATTCTGGGCGACAGCATGCGTTACAGCGTGCTCCTCGGCGGTAAGCGCATACGCCCCGTGCTTATGTTTGCTGTGGGCGATATTTTGGGCGTAGAAAAGGAAAAACTTCTTCCGTTTGCGATAGCACTCGAACTCATTCACACATATTCGCTCATTCACGACGATTTGCCCGAAATGGACGACGACGACTATCGCCGCGGCAAACCCTCCAACCATAAAGTTTACGGTCAGGGTAACGCCGTTTTGGCGGGCGACGGACTGCTGAACACCGCGTATTCGCTGTTATTTTCCGAGTGTTTCAAGGGCAGCGAATATATCAGCGCGGCAAAATATATCTGCGATTGCGCGGGTATCGGCGGCATGGTCGCGGGGCAATCTGCCGATTTACTGTATGAAAACGCGCAGCCCGAAGAGGATATCCTCGATTTCATATATGAAAACAAGACGGCAAAACTCATATGCGCCGCACTCGTCGTTCCGTCGATTTTCAAGTGCGGGGAAAACTTCTCCGA